>DATGSX010000021.1:0-36670 GCA_035302145.1 Flavobacteriaceae bacterium
GCATGAATATCCTCCACTGCAAACGCAATATGATGTATTCCTTCCCCTCTTCTTTCAATAAATTTGGCTATCGGACTATCTGGATTGGTCGCAGCGAGCAACTCTATCTTGCTTTCTCCTGAAGTGAAAAATGAGGTCGCAACACCCTCTGGATCAACCACCTCTTGCTTATACGGTTCATATCCCAACAGCTTTTCATAAGTGTTATTTGCAGCTTCTAAATCTTTTACTGCTATGCCTATATGTTCTATCTTTTCCATTCTATAAAAATTAGTATATTCAAAAATACCAAATCTTTAATTAGTAGTACTTTTGTAATATGGAAGAAACAAACAGACAAAAAAAAGTAGGCAAGGTTTTGCAAAAGGATATTGCAAATTACCTGCAAGAGATTGTACGAGATTCAGCGCATAAAGGAATAATTATAAGTGTATCGGAAGTTAAGGTAACAGTAGACTTCGCAGAGGCTAAGGTTTACTTGAGTATTTTCCCTTCGGATAAAGCAAAACCGATTTTAGAGGAGGTAGATGCGATAAAACATCAAATCAAGCATCATGTAGCACAATTAACTCGGCATCAAATTCGTAAGATGCCTGAATTAACATTCTTTATCGACGATCGTCAAGAGCGTGCCGATGCTATTACTCGTGCACTAAAAGGCGAAGACAACCCGTTAAAAGACAACTAATTTAATATAGCTAGTCTATAGCGACTATATGAAATTTCCAACATTTCTCGCCAAACGATATCTCTTATCCAAAAGCAGCAACAATGCCATTAATATCATTACTGGTATTGCGGCACTTGGTATTGTTATTGGCGCTATGTCGTTATTTATTGTCTTGTCTGGCTTTGCTGGACTAAAAGACTTTAGTCTACAGTTTACAAATTACTTTGATAGCGATTACAAAGTTCTCCCCGAAAAAGGGAAGACTTTTCAAGTTACTTCAGAAGAGTTTACTGCTTTAGAAAAATCAGAAAACATTATTGCCTATTCTAGAATTATAGAAGAGCGAGTGTTTTTACATTTTAAAAGTAAAAGCCATATTGCCTATATAAAAGGAATAGATGATAACTATGGAAAAGTAAATGCTATCGATAGCATACTATATGCTGGCAAGTGGCTAGAAGAAGGTGCAAGTGAAGTGGTAATAGGAACTGGAACTGCCTCTAGACTGTCTTTAGGAATGTACGATTACACCGATATGTTAGAAATATATGTTCCTAAACCTGGAAAAGGCCAAATCCTAGATCCAAGCAATGCTTTTAATCGACAAAATGCAGTGGTTTCTGGGGTATATTATGTAGCCGATGACATCAACTCCAAGTATGTTTTTAGTGATTTCGATTTCGCCAAAAACCTATTGCAGCTTAATGACAATGAAGTATACGCTTTGGAAGTAAAAGCTAAGCCAGGAATAAGTGAATCAGTCGTTCGAGCAGAGTTACTGCAAATTCTTGGTGAGGATTTAATTATAAAAAATAGAATGCAACAAAACGATGCACTCTATAAAATGCTGAATACAGAAAACATTGCTGTTTATTTAATCTTCACCTTAGTGTTAATAGTAGCTTTATTCAACGTAATTGGCTCAATAATTATGATGATTTTAGACAAGCGTAAGGACATCCACACTTTATTCAACTTAGGCGCTACTATTAAAAGTATACGTCGTGCTTTCTTTTTACAAGGAGCGTTAATGACAAGTATCGGTGGATTAGTTGGTGTTTTGCTAGGTATCCTTGTGGTGGGTGCACAATTGCAGTGGAAATTAGTTTACATTACCCCTAGCCTTCCTTATCCCGTAAAGTTGAAGTTCGAAAATATTATATTGGTTCTTGGAACTATTTTCTTATTGGGATTAATTGCTTCTAAAATTGCTGCCACCCGAGTTAAGAAAAGCCTTATCGAATAGCAGCAACTTTATATTCTTTTTATACTATACAAACTGATGGTCGCCGAATTTTTCTAAGACCTCATCAAATGTATCGAATACTTCTTGCGATGTGTCGCTAGTAACCATTTGCATTCTATAGGGTTTAAAATGCGGGATGCCTTTGAAGTAATTTGTGTAGTGACGACGAGTTTCTAAAACTCCTAATCGCTCGCCTTTCCAATCTATAGCCATTTGCAAATGACGTCGTGCTGCCTCTACTCGCTCTTGCATATTAGGTTTTGCCATATGCTCTCCTGTGGCGATAAAGTGCTTCACTTCTCTAAAGAACCAAGGATAGCCAATACTTGCACGGCCTATCATCGCACCATCCAAGCCGTATTTGTCACGCATCTCTACAGCGCGCTCTGGCGTATTCACATCGCCATTTCCGAATACTGGAATATGCATTCTTGGATTATTTTTCACCTCGGCAATTTTAGCCCAATCTGCATGTCCTTTATACATCTGCACACGAGTTCGTCCGTGAATAGATATCGCTTTACAGCCCACATCTTGCAAGCGTTCGGCAACTTCCACTATTCTAATAGATTCCTTATCCCATCCCAACCGTGTTTTAACTGTAACTGGAATATCGGTGTGTTTTACCATTGCTTCGGTAAGCTTCACCATCTTGTCTATATCTTTTAGAATACCAGCACCAGCACCTTTGCAAACTACTTTGGAAACAGGACAACCATAGTTAATGTCGATAATATCTGGTCCGGTTTGCTCTACAATTTCCACGGTTCGCAGCATGGCATCTAAGTCCGCTCCAAAAATCTGAATACCTACGGGACGTTCTTTCTCGTAAATATCTAGTTTGATCACACTTTTCGCTGCATCGCGAATCAGTCCTTCCGAAGAAATAAATTCGGTATATACTACATCGGCGCCTTGCTCCTTGCAAAGTGCTCGAAACGGCGGATCACTAACATCTTCCATCGGTGCTAACAACAATGGATACTCGCCTAATTCTATATCTCCTATTTTTACCATAATCGTTGCAAAATTACGGCTTGTTTTGGTCTTGGAAAAATAAAATATAAAATGTGGCAAAACTTTCACAGAATTTAAGCTCAAAACCTATATCCGAAACATTAAATACGGATAGCTTAAATTAAATATCCATATAACCCTTAGATTTTCGTATCTTTGCAGACTAAATTATTGTTAGGATAAGCATATGAAGAATATTAGAAACTTTTGCATCATTGCGCATATCGATCATGGGAAAAGCACCTTGGCAGACCGGTTACTAGACCAAACCAATTCTGTTGCTTCTCGTGATAGATCGGATAGGCTTTTAGATAATATGGAATTGGAGCAGGAACGCGGGATTACTATCAAGAGTCATGCGGTGCAAATGGACTACACATATAAAGGTGAGGAGTACGTTCTTAACTTAATTGATACACCAGGACACGTAGACTTCTCTTACGAAGTTTCTCGATCTATTGCTGCGTGCGAGGGTGCATTGCTTATAGTAGATGCTGCTCAAAGCATACAAGCACAAACTATTTCTAACCTTTATTTAGCATTAGAGAACGACTTGGAGATTATTCCAGTCCTAAATAAAATCGATCTTCCATCGGCAAACCCTGAAGAGGTAACGGACGATATTGTAGATTTATTAGGCTGCGATCCTTCGGAAGTAATTCCTGCTAGTGGAAAGTCTGGAATAGGTATAGATGAAATTCTAGCTGCAATTATAGAGCGTGTACCTGCGCCAAAAGGTGATCCGAATGAACCTTTACAGGCTATGATTTTCGATTCGGTTTATAACCCTTTTAGAGGAATAGAAACCTACTTTAGAGTAATAAACGGAAAGATTAAGAAAAACCAGCATATTAAATTCATGGCTACAGGGAAAACCTATTATGCCGATGAAGTAGGTACGTTGCGATTAAAGCAATTTCCGCGAGAGGAAATCAGTGCAGGTGATGTTGGATACTTAATTACCGGAATAAAAGAAGCGCGAGAGGTTAAGGTTGGTGATACTATTACCGATGCCGATAACCCAACGCAAAACATGGTTGCAGGATTCGAAGATGTAAAACCAATGGTATTTGCTGGGATTTATCCTGTTGACACCGACGATTACGAGGAACTTAGAAACTCTATGGAGAAGCTTCAACTTAACGATGCTTCGCTTGTTTACACACCAGAGAGTTCAGCAGCACTTGGCTTTGGCTTCCGCTGTGGTTTCTTAGGTATGCTTCATTTAGAGATTATTCAAGAGCGTTTAGAGCGTGAATTTGATATGACGGTAATTACCACCGTTCCAAACGTTTCCTACCATGCCTATACCAATGCCGATCCAGATACACCTGTATTAGTAAATAACCCATCTGACTTACCAGATGCTGCGATATTAAATCGTGTAGAAGAACCATATATCAAAGCTTCTATCATTACAAAAGCAGAATACGTTGGTCGAGTAATGACTTTATGTATTGAAAAACGAGGTGAAATTACCAATCAAGTTTACCTGACCACCGACCGAGTGGAACTCAGCTTCGATATGCCGTTGGCAGAAATTGTTTTTGATTTCTATGACCGATTAAAAACCGTTTCTAGAGGCTATGCTTCTTTTGACTATTCTCCTATTGGAATGCGAGAATCAAAACTAGTAAAAGTAGACATCTTACTTCATGGTGATCCAGTAGATGCACTATCCTCTCTATTACATACAGATAATGCATATGATATAGGAAGAAGAATGTGTGAAAAGCTACGTGAATTAATTCCAAGACAGCAGTTCGATATTCCTATTCAAGCAGCTATTGGCTCTCAAGTAATTGCTAGAGAAACAGTAAAGGCATTGCGTAAAGACGTTACTGCAAAATGTTATGGTGGAGATATTTCTAGAAAACGTAAGCTTCTAGAAAGACAAAAAGAAGGAAAGAAGAAAATGCGAAATGTAGGGAACGTAGAGCTCCCTCAAGAAGCATTCTTGGCGGTTTTAAAACTTAATGACTAATCGCAAACAACCCCTTCTTTTTGAAGATCGGATAGGTAAATTTGATAGTCTGTACGGGTAGATGTCCCATTGACTGTTGCATTACCATCGCCATCTTCACATAACTCAAAAGGCATGTTTGCTTCACCAGTACAAGTCAAACATTCTATCTCTGACTTGTCTTTAGAGCAAGCAGTTAATACAAATACAAACAAGCCCAGCCAAAGAAAATTTAGGTTGGGTTTTTTATTTTTAATTACAAATAACTTCATCTTTTAGCAAATTACTTTTTCAAACTTAAGGGTTTTAATGGAATAATCGAGGGGGAGTTTTAGAGACATTTTTATTTACAACAAAAGTGGAGTATCTAAAAGAGGCAAATTACTTTTGATTAGAGCAGTGTTTAGGGCAAGTACCAAAGCGGATAAGTTTCCCCCATATCGAACTGAACCATTCGGTTTGCAAAGCAATATCCTCTTTTTAGAGCAACTTGTTGTTTTAAAAAGCTGCTCTCTGAAGCGAAGCAAAAAACTGTTCTGTACATTACACATAGAAGCAAAATAAACCTCAAACTCCTTTCCAAATCTCTCGTTCATTTAGTAATTTGCTTGCTTATACATTTTAGTAGCTATTGATATGAAAGTATACAGTGTGTTAGCAGGGAATTTTAAGTTGGACGGAGGCGCTATGTTTGGCGTAGTTCCAAAAACTCTATGGACAAGAACAAACCCTGCTGATGAAAGAAATATGATTGAATTGACTACGCGCTGCTTATTAATCGAAAATGAAAATAGACTAACGCTTATCGACACAGGCATGGGCGATAAACAAAGCAAGAAGTTCTTCGGCTATTACTTTCTATACGGTGATGACTCTTTAGTAAAATCTTTAGCAAAACATGGATTCCATCCAGATGATATAACCGACGTGTTTCTCACTCACTTACACTTTGATCATAGTGGAGGTGCTGTAAAGTGGAATAAAGATAAAACAGGTTATGAACTCGCCTTTAAAAATGCTACCTATTGGAGCAATAAATCTCATTGGGAGTGGGCAACCAAACCTAATCGAAGAGAAAGAGCTTCGTTCCTTAAAGAGAATATTTTGCCCATAGAAGAAAGCGGTCAACTTAAGTTTATTGATGAACCAGAAGAAGGAAACTTTAAAGAGGCAAAAGAAATGGATTTCGCACTTTGGTTTGTAAATGGACATACCGACAAACAAATGCTTCCACACTTTAAACATAAAGGAAAAACTTTTGTTTACGTTGCGGACTTACTCCCCACTGTAGGACATTTACCTATACCATTTGTTATGGGATATGATACACGACCACTTCTTACAGTAGATGAAAAAGAAGCCTTTTTAAATAAAGCTGCTGATGAAGGATATTATCTTATTCTAGGACACGATCCATACAACGAAATTATAACCGTGCATCACACCGAAAAAGGCGTGCGATTAAAAGAAACTTTTACAAGCAATCAATTATTTTAATAAACATATCTATGAAACTACTTCGAAATTTATTGTTTACAACAGCTTCCATTGCTTTTCTGGTAGCCTGTGGCCCATCAAAAATGGTAATAGACGTTGCACCTATCACAGACATCAGCAACGTCACCAAAAAAAACACTCCATTAACCAAAGATGAGCTTAAAACCTGGGGATTTGCCGACCTAATTCAAGATACCATCCCAGGTATGAGTGTAGATAGGGCGTATAATGAAATAATAAAAGACCAAAAAGGCGAAAGCGTCATTGTAGCTGTTATTGATAGCGGAATTGATATAGAGCACGAAGATTTAAAAGACGTTATTTGGATAAACAAAAAGGAGATAGCTGGAAATGGTATAGACGATGATGAAAATGGATATATAGATGACCTTCATGGGTGGAACTTCCTAGGCGATATTGTAGAAGAAGCAATGGAGTACACACGTATAATTAAAAAGCTAAGACCTAAGTACGAAGATGCCGACCCAACAGCAATCGCAGACTTGGATGAGTATAAACTCTATAAAGACGCAGTAAAAGATTATGAAAAAGAGTTTAGTGAAGCAGAAACTTCAGCTCGCTACTTCAGTCAAATTATAGAAGGGATAACACCAATTCATGAAGCTTTAACCAAGAAGTTCGGAACAGAGAACTACACCGCAAAACAGTTAGAAAGCTTTGATGCAGAAAATGAAGACCAACAAATGCAAGTAAATATGCTTTCTGTAATGATGCAACGTAGCGGAAGTAGTGTTGCAGAAATGCTAGAAGGTCTACAAGAAGGAAAAGAATACTATCAAGGTCGAATCAACTCCCACTTTAACTTAGAGGAGGATTTTCGCAGTGTGTTAGGCGACGATCTGCATGACCTTAGCGATGCATATTACGGAAATAATCAAGTAAGTGGTCCAGATCCAAAGAAAGCCGACGCAAAACATGGTACGCATGTAGGTGGAATTATTGGTGCTACACGCAATAACGGCATAGGGATGAACGGTGTTGCCGATAATGTAGAGTTAATGGTTTTACGTGCTGTACCAGATGGTGATGAGTACGATAAAGATATCGCTTTAGCAATTCGCTATGCAGTAGACAATGGTGCAAAGGTAATCAACACAAGTTTTGGAAAGTATTTTGCTACGAACCCTGAATGGGTGTGGGATGCTATTAAATATGCATCAGACCATGACGTGTTAATAGTAAATGCCGCTGGAAATGATGCCTATGATTTAGATACCATTCAAGTATATCCTAACGACATTATCATCGATGAAAACAGAGTAGTGGGCGAAACTTTCTTAACCGTTGGAGCCTTAAACTTTGAGTATGGAGAAAACTTACTAGCTAACTTTTCCAACTACGGAAAAACACATGTAGATGTGTTTGCACCTGGAGTACAAATATATTCTACTACACCACTAAATGAATACGAGTTTTTACAAGGTACCTCTATGGCTGCACCGAATGTTGCTGGAGTGGCTGCTTTAATTCGCTCACACTTCCCAAAACTATCTGCTAAACAGGTAAAACAAGTAATCATGGAAAGTGGATTACAGCCTGAAATTGATGTGGCTTTAGGTGGAAATTCTTCTAACAAGATACCATTTAAAGAAGCTTCCAAATCAGGAAAAATGGTAAACCTTTATAACGCTTTAATCATGGCAGAGCGTTTATCTAAATAAGAAGTCAGCCTATAAAACAATTTAAAATAAAAAGCCACTTGCATTCACTGTAAGTGGCTTTTGCCTTTAGAAATATCAATACCCTTGATGTCTACCTCTAGATAAACTTGATATTTAAGTGAGATTTATATTTTAAAATAAATAGCTTAAATAAGGGTCTCGTTCTTATTTATCATTAATAACGAAAGAGAGTATCAACAAATAACATAAGTCCAATAGCATTAATATTATCGATGGTTTAATAGGATATTGAATTTATTTAAAATACCATGTATATTGAGAGCTAACACCCTGAGTATTATACCATTAAAAAAAATCTCTAATAATTTCATAAATCAATTATTTTGTAGTGTCCTTATACTACATAAAGAGATTTTTACATCTTTGTTATTCGCAAAGTATTTTTACTGTTAGAACAAAATATTCGAGTTTTCAAATGATTAGAGTGTTACCAATTATTTTATTGTTTTGTAGCTTAACCACATTCGCTCATTCTCAAGAAAGTGCATACGACAGTATTGTTCGAATAACCACAAGAGAGTTAGTTAACACCGATCCTAAAAAAGCTTTAGAAAACTATCAATATTTATATGAAATATCTGAAAACGATGCACAAAGAATAAGAAGTTTAAACTTAAAAGGAGGGCTTTTATTGTATTTTGGAATTAGAGATGAGGCTTTAAATATTTTTTTAGAGTCTGAGAAACTAGCTATTAAAGAAAGAGATTATCTAGCTTTAACAAGAATCTACGGATACGTTTCTGCAATTCATAAACAAACCAACCTGCTTTCAGCTAGCCGTCAATACCTTACAAAAGCAAGTGAAGCAAATCAGAAAATTAAAGATAAGTCTAAACAGGCAAGATTCTTTGGAAATATAGAACATGAAATTGCTAGTATTGAAGCAATTAGAGGAGAGTACCAACTTTCATTGGAGCACCTACGAAATGCTATTAAATACTTTAAATCGGATTACATTGAAGAAGATATAAATGTTTCCCATCATTTATATAATGGCTATGGCATGATGTCCGATATTTACCTACGTTTAATGGAATTGGATTCTTCCCTACACTATTTAGAGTTAGCTAAAGAAACTATTAATGATTTTGAAGAATCAGAGAGTCGAGTTAAAGGCAATTACTACAATTCTTTAGCAAAAATATATCTAGCAAAAAACTTACAATCGGAGGCTGAAGAGAGCTTTATTCAAGCAAAAGAAATTGCAAAGAAAAGCAACAATTCTAAACTCTTAGAAGAAGTATATGCTTCCTTAAGTGAATTTTATAAAGCCAATAATCAAGAGGCTAAAGCAGACGAGTATGCTAATTTAAACCAAGAGCTTATTACACAACATCAGATAGCCAATAATAAAGTAGCCGATATTTTATTAAATTCTATATATAAAGAACAAAGAAAAGCTAAAGCTATATCCCAAAGACAATCCATAGTAATCAACCTTCTCATTGCTATATCCATCATTTTACTTTTCTTGTTGATCTGGTATATTAATCAAAAAAGAAAGGGTGAAAAAAAGTTTCAAGAGTATATTAAAGAACTAAACAAAAACACTCACTCTGAAAATAAAATAAAAACCGATACTACGGAAGAAAGCAGTTATATCTCTAAAGAAAGAGAGCATACTATTCTAGAATCATTAAACAAACTAGAGGAATCAAACTTTCATTTAAATTCAGATGTTTCATTAAATGATTATGCTAGCAATATAGGGGTTAATCAAAAATACATTACCTATGTTATAAGAAAACACTGGGACACTAACTTCCCTGGTTACATCAATCAATTACGAATAAATTATATAGTGAAGTTAATAAAGTCAGACTCTGTCTATTTGCAATACAAGATAAGTTATCTAGCAGATTTGTGCGGCTTTTCTTCTCATAGTAGATTTTCCGCTAACTTTAAAAAAGTTACGGGTATATCGCCTTCCACTTTTATTACAAAGGTTCGTAAGGAAAATAAGCAAGAAGCTCATTAACCTGTTAAACCTAACAACTTTACGCAATACACTACAACAATCATTTAAAATCCAATACCCCAGCACGAATTTCAATGGGCAGATCATTTTCTTCTGGAGGAATCGGGCAAGAGTATTTAGGATTATAAACACAATAGGGATTGTATGTTCGATTAAAGTCGATGAGAATTGTATCATCACTTGGAATGCGCAAATCCAAATATCTTCCACCGCCATAGGTTTCAATACCATTGGTCAAATCATAAAACGGTAGAAATAAATAATCTTCCAAACCAGGTCTACTTACAAAACTCGTGTCTCTATAGACGTTTAGTTTCAAGTCCTCATTGTCAATAGTAAAATGAACCTCAGCATATTTTTCATAAACTGGTGTTCTTTCTGTGGTTGTAGGCATTTCAAAAGGTTCCTCTCCTGGCGTTCGGATAAATTTCGCCTTGACAATATATTTTTCATCTATCGGAAAGAACTCTAAACCCATAAACTCTTCAAAATCCTCTTCCAATAAAATGGAAGTTTCGGGATTAAGATATGCTTCATTTAGCTTCTCCTGTGCTTTTTTACTTTCCTTCAAACTATAAGATTCCTGGGCAAATCCAGCAATAGCAACAAAATAACACAACCAGACAATCTTTCTCATATTCCTTATTTTAATGTAATGCGATTGTAAGATAAAGATAATCTTCTTTGTACAACTTAGAATTATAAATTTTCGGTGTATATAGATACCCTGAAAAAATAACAACAGAATAGTCTGTCGCTTCACTATAAGGATGAATTCTTTAAGGTAAAAAAATGGGAAGAGTATATCGCTTGCAAAGCAAAACGTATGACTGAGTTTTAATAGACATTCATTGATTGTGGATAAATAGTAGTTCTGCCAAAAAACAGCATCTATTACTAGCTGCACTCTATCATTGTTATAAAATCATTACCTTTACAGTCAATTTTTAAATTCATTTAAATAATATTACATGACCAGATTTCCCCTATTATGGATTTTTGTTTTATGCATTGGGTTTACTGCCCAAGCGCAGAAATATCACAATTATGTAAAGGAGCTTTCCGATAAAGGCCGATGGAAACAACACGTAGACTACACTATGGAGGTGGATGTAGATGTGGAAAATTTCCAATACGTAGGAAAACAAACCTTAGAGTATACTAACAACTCTCCGGACACGCTACAACGAGTATTTTATCATTTATACCTTAACGCTTTCCAACCAAATAGCGAAATGGATATTCGTTCTCGAACAATTGTAGATCCAGATGCTCGTGTACGTGATAGAATTTCGAAATTAGAGCCACATGAAATTGGTTATACACAACCTACCAAGCTTACTCAGAACGGAAAGGAAATCAGTTATAGCGTACATGGAACCATATTACGAGTAAACTTAGACGAGCCTATTCTTCCAGGAGAAACCACTACGTTCTACATGGAGTGGGAGTCGCAACTTCCGGTACAAATCCGTCGTTCGGGAAGAAACAACAAGGAAGGTGTAGCGTTCTCCATGACCCAGTGGTTCCCAAAAATCGCTGCTTATGACGAAGAAGGATGGCATCCAGACCCATATATCGCAAGAGAGTTTTATAGCGTATGGGGTGATTACGATGTAAAAATCACTATCGATAGCCGTTATACCATTGGTGGTTCTGGATATTTACAGAATCCAGAAGAAATAGGACATGGTTACACTGATAAAAAAGTAAAGCATAAGAAAAACAGCAAGCTTACTTGGCATTTTATAGCCCCAGACGTTCACGATTTTGCTTGGGGTGCCGACACAGATTTCATTCACGATATCTACGAAGGACCAAATGGAGTAGACTTACACTTTTTCTACAAAAACAATCCAGAGATCATAGAAAACTGGAAGAAACTACAGCCTAAGACCGCTGCTTTAATGGAGTTCTTCAATGAAAAAGTAGGAGAATATCCTTACAAACAATATTCAGTAATCCAAGGAGGAGATGGTGGAATGGAATATGCTATGGCTACTTTAATTACTGGTGAGCGAACCATTGAAAGCTTGGTAGGTGTTACTGCACATGAATTGGCACACAAATGGTTCCAATTTGTTCTTGCATCCAACGAAAGTAAGTATAGCTGGTTAGACGAAGGTTTTACAAGCTATATCTCTGCTGAGGCAATGAACGTAGTAATGGATCAAAATAAAGATTTCCCACAAGACAGTAATTATGCTCGTTATTACAGCAACGCAGGTTCAGGCAAAGAAGAGCCATTAAATACACATGCCGATAGGCATGTTACCAACCGTTCGTTCTCGATAAACTCGTACAGCAAAGGAGCGGTTTTCTTAAACCAATTAGAATATATAGTAGGAAAAGATAACTTTGACAATATCTTAAAACGCTACTACCACGACTTTAAATTCCAACATCCAAATCCAAAAGATTTCATACGCGTAGCCGAAAAAGTCAGTGGGATGGAACTAAACTGGTATTTAGAGGATTTTGCAGAATCAACCAAAACAATTGACTATGGAATAAAAGACGTTTCTAAAAGTGAAAATGGTTTAGAAGTAACGCTAGAGCGAATTGGAATGATTGCTATGCCAATAGACTTATACGTCCGTTATGAAGACAATAGCCTTGAGCTGATACATATTCCATTGCGCATGATGCATGGCGTGAAAGAAAACGAAATGAATATAGAACGCACTGTTTTAGAAGAGTGGACTTGGGCACATCCAACCTACCAGTTTAACCTAGAGCGTGATAAAGCTATTCAATCTATGGTTATCGATGCTACTGGCAGGATGGCGGATATAGATTGGGAAAACAATGTATATCAAGAAGAATAAATCCCAAATATTTTACTAAGTACAACAATCCCGAAGCTCTTAAAAGACTTCGGGATTGTTTTTTAGCGTAAGTTTGTGCTATGAGTAATAAGTTAACCAAAGACGAGCGTTTAAGGAGTAAAATTAGCATAGATGCACTCTTTAAAAAAGGGAAGGGAATTATAAAATATCCCATTAAAATGCAATATATGTCACATGACAGGCCGGTGCATCAAGTTGCTTTTACCGCTCCTAAACGAAACTTTAAACGTGCGGTAGATCGCAATCGGATAAAACGACTAATGCGAGAGACTTATCGTACCAATAAACACATCTTATCCGAAAAAGATATTCCAGCGCAAGCTATTTTCTTTATCTATAT
This sequence comes from Flavobacteriaceae bacterium, assembly GCA_035302145.1. Classification (GTDB taxonomy): domain Bacteria; phylum Bacteroidota; class Bacteroidia; order Flavobacteriales; family Flavobacteriaceae; genus JAJYTI01. The sequence goes on from DATGSX010000021.1 coordinate 13,264, forward strand.
CGGAAAAAAGATGCCAACTTATGCCAATTTAGAAAAACGAATGAAGGGGTGTTTAAAAGAATTAAGCCATAAAGCAAAAATATAATACTCTTGTTTTGCTAACTTTTCACAGTAGCATTCCCACAACAAATCCTTAATAATAAGCCATTTCACCTAAGGCTTTACAACCATTCACTTCTTATTCCTAATCATTAGGGAGTTTGCTACTTGTTTTTGTACTTTTATATGAAAAAACAGATCGTTATGAAAATATCTAAACCATTCCACTTACAAAACTGGATTTCAGAGAATAGGGATTTACTTAAGCCACCAGTAGGAAATAAGAATTTATATGTAGACTCAGGCGACTATATCGTTATGGTCGTTGGAGGTCCAAACCAAAGAAAAGACTATCACTACAATCAAACAGAAGAGTTATTTTATCAATTAGAAGGAAACATCAAAGTCCACATTCAAGTAGATGGTGAAAAACAAACTATTGCCTTAGGACCAGGAGATATGTTTTTGCTCCCTGCAGAAATTCCACATTCGCCTGAACGAAGTGCAGGGTCGGTAGGCTTGGTAATAGAACGAAAAAGAGCAGGCAAAGGATTTACCGATGGCTTGCTATGGTTCTGCGATAATTGCAACAACAAATTACATGATGTGTATTTTGAACTTCACGATATAGAAAAAGATTTTTTACCACATTTCGATCACTTTAAGGAAAATAAAGAACTACAAAAATGCTCTAAGTGTGGAGAGCACCTAAGCTTTTAATAATCAAGCAAAAGGCACCTATAGAATCTAGATAATCTACAAAACAAAGTGAGAGCTTTAAGGTTGCTATCATTTTGTTTATATTCGCAGTACTGTGAATTAAAAATGAAATTTATATGTCAGAAATAGCAACTTCATTCGGAATAGATGAAGCTTTAAAAGAGTTAGGTATTGAAGCGTCGAACTCAGGAACTTCCACGGGAAGTGAATGGTTTTCAGGTACAGACCACATCACATCGGTTTCTCCTGTAGACAATTCAGTGATTGGTAAAGTAAGTGTAACTACGAGAGAAGATTACGATAAAGTATTGGAAACTGCCACCGAAGCATTTAAACATTGGCGTACAGTTCCAGCACCAAAGCGTGGCGATATAGTCCGTCAGTTTGGTGATGAGCTACGCAGATTAAAAGAGCCTTTAGGAAAGCTGGTTTCTTTCGAAATGGGAAAAAGCTTCCAAGAAGGTCTAGGTGAAGTGCAAGAAATGATCGATATCTGTGATTTTGCAGTTGGTCTTTCTAGACAGCTTTACGGATTAACCATGCCTTCGGAGCGCCCATCGCACCGTATGTTTGAGCAGTGGCATCCATTAGGAGTGGTTGGTATTATAAGTGCATTCAACTTCCCAGTAGCGGTATGGAGCTGGAACACAGCATTAGCTTGGGTTTGTGGAGATGTGTGTGTTTGGAAACCATCGGAAAAAACCCCATTAACTGGTATTGCATGTCAGAAAATTGCAGCCAGAGTATTTAAAGAAAATGGTTTGCCAGAAGGAATTAGCTCTCTAATTACCGGAGATTATAAAGTAGGTGAGTACTTATCGGAAGACACTAGAATTCCGTTAGTATGTGCTACAGGATCCACTCGTATGGGACGTATTGTAGCCCAGACAGTAGCCGGAAGACTTGGAAGATCTCTACTCGAATTAGGTGGAAACAACGCAATTATTGTTACGCCAGATGCCGACATTAAAATGACGGTAATCGGAGCGGTATTTGGTGCTGTAGGAACTGCAGGTCAACGCTGTACTTCTACTAGAAGACTCATCGTTCACGAAGACATTTACGATGAAGTAAAAGATGCGCTAGTAAAGGCATACGGTCAATTAAAAATTGGAAACCCATTAGATACCAATAACCACGTAGGACCACTTATCGATAAAGATGCTGTAAACAACTACTTAGCTGCTTTAGATAAAGTAGTAGAAGAAGGTGGAAATATCATTGTAGAAGGTGGTGTACTAGAAGGAGAAGGATACGAAAGCGGGTGCTACGTAAAACCAGCCATTGCAGAAGCTTCTATAGAGTATGAAATTGTACAACACGAAACTTTTGCACCTGTATTATACTTATTGAAATATAGCGGTGATTTAGAAAATGCGGTTGCTATGCAAAACGGTGTAGTACAAGGGCTGTCTTCTGCTATTATGACAACCAACATGCGTGAAGCAGAAAGATTCTTGAGTGTAGAAGGTTCGGACTGTGGTATTGCTAACGTAAACATAGGTACTAGCGGTGCAGAAATCGGTGGTGCTTTTGGAGGTGAAAAAGAAACAGGAGGCGGACGTCAGTCTGGTTCCGATGCTTGGAAAGCCTACATGCGTCGTCAGACAAATACAGTTAACTACTCTACCGAACTGCCACTGGCACAAGGAATCAAGTTTGATCTTGACTAGTAAGAGTTAATAATTTATATATTTTAAGTCCCCGATTGCAGAATTTGCAGTCGGGGACTTATTTTTTTTAAAATTATCCGTTCGAAATAAAAACGTGCACATTAAATAATCCTCTTAGTAATTTTGCAAACCAAAAGAAGTTATTATTAAAATCACACAAAATCCTTATTCTATTAAAAAATGATAATCTCACAGGCCATATTTGCTGTTTTAATATAATTTACTTATACTAACGATTCTCTAAATAAAGAAAAACACTTTTATGATACGTACTCCCTTTGAAATTCTTAATTTTAAGAACCAGCAATATGGCATTCTATGCAATGCACCACCGTTCTGGTGCATTGCACAGTTGGGAGTAAAGAAGCAAAGTTGATTTTTCAATTTTTAAATTTATCATAGGAGACTTTGCTTTCCTACTTGTTTTTCATCCCGTTATTTAGTTTCTGCAGTAATTAAGAAACCGGGTTATTATTGTTCATTTAATCATTTTATATATGTCATCAAAAGTATCTAGAAGAGAAGCATCTTCTAAATTTTTGGGGCTAGTTGTGAATAGGAATGTTTTTATTCCAGCTTTAGCCATACTTATACTTAGCATTACTTTTACTTTACTGTTTCAAGATCAGGCAGACCATTATTTTGCTCTAGCTCAAGATGCAGTATCTACGCACGGAGGTTGGATATACACTCTTGGTGCAAACATTTTCATTATTTTTTGTTTATATGTAGCATTTAGTAAATTCGGTGGTATTCGTATTGGCGGCGCCAATGCAAAACCAGAATTTAGCAACTGGGCATGGTTCTCTATGCTTTTTAGTGCTGGTGTTGGAAATGGATTAGTTTTATTTAGTATTGCCGATCCAGTAAGAGATTTTCTTAACCCACCACGACTTGCCGGTCAAGATCCAACGCTAATTGCACAAGAAGCCATTAACTTTTCCTTTTTACACCACGGAATTCACGGATGGGCTATCTACTCGGTAGTAGGTTTATCTCTAGCATATTTCACTTATAATCGTAAAATGCCACTCACCTTGCGATCAGCATTCTATCCGGTATTTGGAAATCGCATTTACGGATGGATGGGTGATTTGGTTGATATCATGGCGGTGATAACCACTATTTTCGGATTAGCTACTACCATAGGATTTGGTGTAGGACAAATCAATGCTGGGTTTACCCATGTTTTTGGAATTCCCACTGCATTGTTTTATCAAATAATCATTATCGTAGCGATTACAGGAATCGCTACGCTTTCTGCTTTCAGCGGTGTAAATAAAGGGGTAAGATACTTAGTTTATTAAATGTCCGCGTGGCATCTCTTATATTCCTCATTATACTAATATTAGGTCCAACCACATTTATATTCAGATCTTATATTCAAAATGTAGGAAGCTACTTAGTAAACTTTGTAGATATGGCTACTTGGACCGAGACGTTTACCGATACAAGTTGGCAGAAAATCCGTACTATTATGTATTGGGGTTGGTGGATTTCTTGGTCGCCATTCGTAGGTACTTTTATTGCTCGAGTTTCTAAAGGACGTACCATTAAAGAGTTTATATTAGGTGTACTCCTGCTACCTGCAGCAGTAACCTTCTTGTGGTTCTCTGCTTTTGGAGGGATTAGTATGAACGATATTTTATTGGGTGATACGGCTATAATAAATGCTGTAAACGAGGATATTTCTACGGCGATATATGTATTCTTCGAGAAATTCCCTTTATCCATGTTGCTTAAGGTACTAGGTGTTACTTTAATTTGTAGTTTTATAATAACATCTGCAGATTCAGGTGCCCTAGTAGTAGATAGTATTACTTCTGGTGGAAAATTAAGTACACCAAAGTTCCAGCGTGTTATCTGGGCTGTTTCCATAGGAGCAGTTGCTTCTGTACTAATGTATGGTGGTGGACTTAACGCACTTCAAACAGCAGTAACCATATCGGGACTCCCCTTTGCTATTATTCTGCTTATAATGGTATATTCTTTATTAAAAGGGATAAAAGAAGATTACCAAGAAGCAGAACGAAGAAAAAATCTATTGGAGCAAGAAACCTATAGAAAAAACATCCTTCAATTAATAGAGAATGAGAAGGTAGAAAATCAAGAAGAAATAGATACAAAAGATAAAAACACAAAAATCGAAGATGAAGAAGATAAAGGATAGTTTTCGCATAATGGTAGCGCTAGATTTATCCAACATGGATAAAATAGTATTAAACTATGTAAGCTACCTCTCGCAGATTTGGAATGTTGAACACATCGATTTTATACATAATATAAAACAATCGGAGCTTCATAATGTTTTTGATGATTTCGTAGAAGAGAACATTCAACTAGAAAACATTATAGAACGTGAATTAACCCGTGTTGTACAAAACAATTATACGGGAAGTGTAAAGTACGAGATTCATGTGGCTTCGGATAACTACACAGAAAGCATTTTAAGCTATTTCGCAAAAGAGAATAAAATCGATCTAGCTATTCTCGGTAAGAAAAGCGATCTTCAAGGAACTGGTGGAGTAAGCTTGAAACTAGTTAATATGTTGGACTGCCACATGATGCTAGTACCAGAAGAAGTGGAAAACAACTTAGAGTACATCCTTCTACCTACAGATTTTACAGCAAACTCTGCAAAGTCATTTCAAATGGCCCTATATTTAAAAGAGCAACAGGACTGTCATTTAGAAGCTTTGCATGTTTTTAATATTCCACAGGTGTATTTTCCGTATATCGACAGACAAAAAGCAATAGATAAAACGCAAGAACATTTGGAAAGAAGGTTCGCAACATTCGCAAGACGCTTTAAGTTTACCGATATTCCGTTCAAACACTTTTATCGCCAAGACTTATCTGTAGTAGACTCCATTAGAAAGCATGCTAGAGAGGAGAATGCAGATATGATTATCATGTCGGCCAAAGGTGGAAATAAACTAACCTCCTTGTTCATAGGAAGTATTACTAAAGATATGTTGCTACAGGACTTTAGAATGCCTGTAATGGTTGTTAGATAACTTTTGTTAATAACAAACTACATTCCATAGGCTGTTTGGAGTATTTCCAAGCAGCTTATGGAACTATTATTTAGATCATTTTTCTTCTAATTTCTCCCAATCTCATCTTCATATAATTGATAGACTGGCGTACTTTGCCAATATTCTTTAGTTTCTACATCCATTATTGACAAACTACCTTTAAAAGCTGCTCCGGTATCTATATTCCATACATTAGCAAATCTAGTTGGAACCGTTTCTCCTATTCTTGTAACTGGCGTATGACCAATAAAAATTTCATGAAAATATTTAAGCCTGTTTGGATAGTATAGGTCTTCTGGAGTCAAGTTTGAATCCATTGCACAAACCATTTCCCATAGAGAACGATCCCACATTACCATGTGTGGATAATATTCAAATTTTGGTCCACGATGACTAGAGAATCCACCATGAACATAAAGCCGGTTATTTTCATCTACATGATAAAATTTCAGATCTTCCAAAAAAGTAATATGTTTCTTTATTTCATTTTTTGACAGTCTCTGATAGCTTTTTTTACTTGCGTTGCCTCCATGTTCTCGCCAAGTTTCTAAATCTTGTCCGTGTTTTAAATAATTGTACAGTAGTTCATCATGATTTCCTCGAATGAACACGCAATTAATTTCCTTTCGAAGTTCCATTAGGAAAGTAATAGTTTCGGCCGACTCACTCCAGCCATCTACATAATCTCCTAAAAACACCAGTGTATCTTCGGAATCTACCAAAGCCTTTTCTAAGACCTCCTTCAGTGCTAGAAGTCCTCCATGTATATCACCAATTACTAAAGTTCGCATAAGCAGAAAAATAACATTTTTATAATAAACAACCACCATAACTTCGAAACTTTCGATGGGTAATTACTACAAATTAAAATATTTGTTGTTAGGAAATTTTAAAGTAAAAAACTCGAGTTCTTATTTCAAAAACCTAATATGGTAATATTGCGAATATCACATTTTCATCTCTATTAAAATATAAAATTTTCATAACCATTTTAAAGAAAGCTTATAGACTTAAGTATTAGTCGGATTCACTGCGATTTTAACCAATAATTAACGCAACCTTTATACATAATTCTTCATTTTGCACAAGCCTAAGAATAAAAGAGTAGTAAACTTTGTAAATTTATTTCTACATGGAAAATACAGATGCTTCAATAGACATGGAAGCTTTAAATGAAAAAATTAGCAATGAAAGCGCTTTCGTTGATCTTCTAACCATGGAGATGAACAAAGTTATTGTTGGACAAAAGCACATGGTAGAGCGTTTGCTTATCGGATTATTGGGTCAAGGACATATCCTTCTAGAAGGAGTCCCTGGTCTTGCAAAAACCTTGGCGATAAATACATTATCCAAAGCCTTGCAAGGTAGTTTTAGTCGAATTCAATTTACTCCAGACTTATTACCTGCCGATGTTGTAGGAACCATGATTTACAATATGCAGAAAAATGATTTCAGCATTAAAAAAGGACCTATTTTTGCAAACTTCGTATTGGCAGATGAAATTAACCGTGCACCAGCTAAAGTTCAGTCCGCTTTACTTGAGGCTATGCAGGAAAGACAAATTACCATTGGAGAAGAAACCTATCCATTAGATAAACCATTTTTGGTTATGGCAACTCAAAACCCTATTGAACAAGAAGGGACCTATCCGTTGCCAGAAGCTCAGGTAGACCGTTTTATGTTGAAAACAGTAATTACCTATCCTAAAAAGGAAGAAGAACAGCTTATTCTACGTCAGAATTTAAAAGGGGATTTCAACGAGGTGAATCGTGTAGCATCTTTAGAGCAGGTGCTACGAGCCCAGTCTACCGTCCGAGAGGTGTATATGGATGAGAAAATAGAGCAGTACATTCTCGATATCGTATTTGCCACTCGTATTCCAAGCGAATACAGACTTAATGAATTAGAACCACTTATTGATTTTGGTGCTTCACCACGTGGTAGCATCAGCATGGCCACTGCTGCTAAGTGCTATGCCTTTATTAAACGAAGAGGTTATGTAATTCCAGAAGATGTTCGAGCCGTTGCTATGGATGTGCTGCGCCATCGAGTGGGAATAACCTACGAAGCAGAAGCAGAAAGTATTACCTCTGAAGAAATAATCGAAAAAATTATCAGCGTAATCGAAGTGCCATAATATTCAAATTTGAAAGCAAAATAAATAGTAACGTTTTCATCTAGAATTTCCTAATTAAAGTATGCGTACCAAAGAATTGCTAAAAAAAGCGCGTGTTATTGAAATTAAAACACGGCGTTTAAGTGAAAATATGTTCGGCGGAGAGTATCACAGTACTTTCAAAGGACAGGGTATGACTTTTAGTGAAGTGCGTAGATACCAGTTTGGTGATGACGTTCGAAATATAGATTGGAATGTAACAGCAAGATACAATGAGCCTTACATAAAAGTATTCGAAGAAGAACGAGAGCTTACTATGATGTTGCTTATAGACTGTAGTGGTTCTCAGTTTTTTGGCACACAAAACCAAACCAAACATGATATAGCCACGGAAATAGCTGCCACTCTTGCTTTTTCAGCTCTAAAAAACAATGATAAGGTAGGCGTTATTTTCTTTTCCGATAAAATAGAACACTTTATACCACCTAAAAAAGGTAAAACTCATATCTTACGTATCATTCGAGATTTGGTAAACTTTAGGCCTACTAGTGATAAGACAGATGTTGCAAATGCTCTAGAGTACCTTACAAATATCATAAATAGACAAGCAATAGCTTTTGTTATTTCCGACTTCATGGCACCTCCTTATCACGATACTTTAAAAATTGTAGCAAAGAAACATGACGTTACTGGTATTAGACTTTACGATGCTCGAGAATCTGAAATACCGAATGTAGGAATGGTTCAGTTTAAAGATTTAGAAACAGGTTCGTATCGCATGATAAATACCGCATCAAAACGAATGCGAAAAGAATATAAAAAAGCCTTCTTTAAAAATAGAGATTACTTTCAAAATGCTTTCACTAAAAGTGGAGCAGGAACGATAAACTGCAGTGTTGAAGAAAGCTATGTGAAAAAACTATTAGCTTATTTTAAACAAAAATAAATGACAGCAATAAACAAAATACAAATTAAGACTTTTAGTAAAGCGCAAAGACTTTGCTTGCTTTTTCTGTGTTTGTTTACCACTTTCCTATTAAGCTCAAAGGTATTTGCTCAAGAAGTAAAAGCTAGTATAGACACGACTGACATCCGATATGGCGAAGAAATAAAATATACCATTAGCGTTAGTCTAGACAGTATTCAGAGTGTGGTATTTCCCGAAGGTCAAACCTTTTCACCTTTCGAGACTATAAACACTTATCCAATAGACACTTTAACAAAACAGCGTTTATTTGAGCTTCGCCGAACTTATGGTATTACCCATTTTGATAGCGGTGCGTATACACTTCCTAAGCAATTCGTTTTAATCAACGACAAGCCCATAGGTACGCCAAGCTTTGATGTGCGAGTACACAAGGTAGAAGTAGATACTTTGGCACAACCAATGTACAGTATTAAACCCTTTTTACCGGTAAAAAATGCTCCACTTCCGTGGATGAAAATTATTTTATGGGTTTTAGGAATAGCTCTCCTAATTTTCTTGACATGGTATCTATTGGCAAGAAAAAAAGATAAAAAGTCAATACTTAAAAAATCGCTTCCACCATTAGAAGAAGCCATCCAAAGTTTTAGAGAACTTGATGGCACCGATTATTTAAAGCAAAACAACAGTAAAGAATACTATAGTAAACTTACTAATATAGTAAAACGCTATTTAGATCGAGAAGTAACGGAAGATGCCTTAGAGAGCACTACCGACGAGCTCCTTTTACGATTAAACGCATTTCGTGATAGCGGACATATACCTTTTGACAGGGCTATCTTACGAGACTTAAAAGAAGTGTTAGAGCGTGCTGATCTTATCAAGTTTGCTAAAATGCGTCACGAGCAACAATACGTAGAGAAGGATAGGATTTTCATGGAAACCATGGTTTTAGAAACCAATAAAATTCTTCCAGAAGAGCAAGAAGAGGAAACCAAAGAAGCAATCCTTGCAAAACAAAAAGAAGAGGAAAAGCGTAAAAGAAAGCGCAAGATATGGGCAACCAGCCTTGCAGGTGTTATAATTTTATTAGCTAGCGCTTATGGAATTTATCAATACACTACAACATCATCTAGCACTGAGTTTGATGACTCAAGTTGGGTAGAAAGTGCATATGGTTATCCACCACTGATTATAAAAACCCCTGAGGTCCTAGTACGAACTGATGCCTATGTATTCCAAGTACCGGGCACAAAAGAAGTATCAACCTTCACATCAGGCAAAATAGATTTGCCGTTATACATCATGGTGGAAAGCTTAACCAAAAACCCTGAAAATCCACCACCGATAGAAAACATTTTAGATCAAAGTATCGATCAATTAGAAAGAATGGGGGCAAAGAACTTATTAGTAAAAATGGATGGATTTCAAGTAGGTGAGCAAGCACAAGGTGTAAAAGCTCACGGAAGATTTAGTTTAGAATCCGATGCTAATACTGCTCGAAATTATGAGTTATATTTAATCGATCAGCCATCTGCTTTATACCAGGTTTTAGTGGTATATAAAGAAAATGATGAGGAAATGGAAACCATAAAGAATCGAATAATCGAATCTATAGAATTTAAAGTTAGTAACTAATTATGGGGAGATTTGAGTTTGTAAATCCTGAGTTTTTCTGGCTTTTCCTGCTGCTTCCCCTGTTATTGCTTTGGCAAATAATAACTTGGAGAAAAAAACAAGCAGCAGTTCATATCTCTAGTTTAGAGGGTTTTAAATCTGGCGAAGGAAATTGGCTAAGCAAATTACAACCAATTTTAGTCATTTTACGAATACTGGCTCTTACTGCCATAATCATTGCAATAGCACGACCAAGAATTGTAGATACCACTACAAGCACAAGAAGCATACAAGGAATTGATATTATAATGGCTATTGATGTCTCTGCAAGTATGCTAGCACGTGATTTACGTCCAAATCGTTTAGATGCACTAAGAGAAGTAGCTTCACAGTTTATACAAAACAGACCAAACGATAGGATAGGTTTGGTGGTATATGCAGGAGAAAGCTATACTAAAACACCATTAACCATCGATAAAAACATTCTTCTTCAATCCTTATACGATATTAAGTTTGGAGAAATTAAAGATGGAACAGCGATAGGCTTAGGTCTTGCCACTTCGATTAACAGAATAAAAGATAGCGACGCTAAAAGTAAAGTCATTATTTTGCTTACAGACGGGGTGAACAATACAGGATTTATCGATCCAAATACTGCTAGTGAAATGGCGCAAGCACTTGGAATAAAGGTATATACTATTGGGATTGGAACCAACGGTATGGCCATGTCGCCAGTTGCTATAAATCCCGATGGAAGCTATAGGTTTGCAAATGTACAAGTGGAAATAGATGAAGAGTTAATGAAAGAAATAGCAAAAGAAACAGGTGGTAAATATTTCCGTGCTACCAGTTCCGATAAGCTTGAAGAGATTTACAACGAAATAGACCAACTAGAAACCAGTGAAATAGAAGAGACGCAATATGTTCATTATGATGAGAAGTTCAGAATTTTTCTATTAGCTGGATTGCTATTTATAACTTTAGAATTCTTGTTGCGTTATACCGTTTTTAGAAGTTTTATATAAAGAATAAAGTAAATGTATTTGTTAGAAGAATCCATATATCTCTATGCTTTAGCAGCCATACCGGTAATGCTACTTCTATACTTATGGGTAATATGGTGGCGAAAAAGAGCCCAAAGGCGTTTCGCTACAAATGCTATGCTTGCAAAACTTGCTCCGGACCGATCTGTATTTAAAATAACTTTAAAGGTTATAAGCGTTCTATTGGCACTGACTTTGATTGTTATTGCCTTGGCAAACCCTCGTATGGGAACCAAATCAGAAAAAGTAGAAAGAGAAGGAGTAGATGTTGTTTTTGCTTTGGATGTTTCCAAAAGTATGTTGGCAGAAGATATTAAGCCAAATCGATTGGATAAATCCAAGCATATTATTAATCAAATAATAAATAGTCTAGAAGACGATAGAATAGGTATTATAGGCTATGCTGGTAGTGCGTTTCCACAAGTGCCATTGACCACAGATTTTGCAACCGCTAAGCTATTCCTGAACAGTATGCACACCGATATGGTGTCTTCTAAAGGTACTGCTATTGCTGAAGCGATAAATTTAGCAAACAGATTCTATACTTTAGATGATCACACTTCTAGAGTGTTGATTTTATTATCGGACGGGGAAGATCACGAAGGAGGAATAGATGAGATAATAGAAGATGCAAAAGCAAATGGAGTACAAATAATAACAGTTGGTGTAGCTACCGAACGTGGAGCGCCAATTCCAATAAAAGTAAATGGTGTTTTACAGCATTATTTGCGAGATGGAAACAACGAACAAGTAATATCTAGATTAGGCTTAAACACCATGCAAAAACTAGCAGCTGAAACCAATGGTGCATATGTTGATGGAGAAAACACACAAGAGGTGGTAAATACTGTACATGAGTTGCTTAATAGTTTAGATAAGTCAGTATTTCAGTCGGAAGAATACACCGAGTTCAAGTCCTATTACCAGTGGTTTGCTGGTATAGCCCTATTATTATTAGTATTAGACACCTTATTCTTAGATAGAAAAACGGGCTGGTTACGAAGGCTTAATTTGTTTAATGTAAGGGAAGAGTAATGAAGAGTAGAAAACATCTATTACATAGAAATTGGATTTGCCCAAATATTTTTTGGGGATGTTTCCTAGTGTTTTTTATTTCTAGTACCATTAGTGTTTTGGCGCAAGAGGATAAGAAAGCAATTAAAAAAGCAGAGCATGCCCATGCTAAAGCACAGAAAGCCAATAAAAAAGGGGAGTTCTTTGAAGCAGAAGCTGAATTTAGAAAGGCTATTTCTGGCAACCCCGACCAGATGGACTCTAGATATAACCTAGGAAGCACCTATTATGATCAAGGACAGTATAAAGAGTCTTTGATGCGCTTTGAGGAAGCAGCAAAATTAGCAGAAAATAAAGCTGCCAAGCATGCAGCCTATCATAACTTGGGGAACTCATTAATGAAAAACAAGGAGTATAGAAAAGCAGAACAGGCATTTAAAGAAGCTTTGCGAAATGATCCTACAGACGAAGAAACACGTTATAATTATGCCCTAGCCAAAGAATTGGCCAAAGATGAGCCAGAGTCGCCTAGCGATGACTCTGAAACACCAGAAGACACACCGGATCAAGATGAGGATAACGAAGAAAATCAAGATCCAGAGGAAGACGATGGAAACCAGCAAGAAGGCAAAGAGGATGAACAAGATGGCGAACCAGAAAACGAAGATGCAGAGGGACAAAAAGATCAACAAGAAGTACCTCAAGATGGAAAGCTATCGCCAGAACAGATGGAAAACCTGCTAAATGCAATGGAAAATGCTGAAAAAGATTTGCAGAAAAAATTAGAAGAGCAGAAAGAGAAAGGCAAAGAACTTAATAAAGAAAAGTATTGGTAATTTTATGACTATGAAACGATTTTTACTTTTCCTATTCGTAGTATTTGCTGTTGCAGCAAACGCTCAAGTTACTTTCGAGACTAATGTAAGTAAAAACAAGCTAGGCATTAACGAGCGTCTACGCGTAGAGTTTAAACTAAATAAAGAAGGAGATAACTTTACACCACCTTCCTTCGAAGGCTTTCGAGTTGTAGGGGGGCCTAATCAGTTTGTTAGCAATAAGTATGTGAATGGGAAACGCACATTCTCTAGAAGCTTTTCCTATGTTTTATCACCATTAGAGAAAGGTAATCTAACCATAGGACAGGCTCAGATAGAAGTAGATGGTGAAACATATAAAACAACCCCTGTAAACATTGAAGTCACCGAAGCAGTAGAGCAACCTACGGACGCCGACAATGAAACAGTATTAATAGAGGATGGAGTGCATATTGTTGCCGAGGTTTCTAAAGCCAATCCATATCTTAATGAAGCCATTAGTGTTACGTACAAGCTTTATGTTTCGTATGATGTAGATATCACACAACAGTTTCGTTACTTAGATAGACCTAGCTTTAGAGGTTTCTGGAATCAAGAGATAGAATCTGTAAGCAATCAAGTATACGAAGGAAAGTATAAAGGCCGAGATTACCGTTATATTATTCTAGAAAGAGTTCTGCTTTACCCTCAAAATACAGGAGAGCTAATAATTGAACCTTTAACGCTAGACGTACCTATTGACGTACCTTCTAACCGACGTGATTTCTTTGGAAGGAGACTTAAAAATACAATAAATAGGACGGTAGCATCTAACAAGTTAGCAATAAACGTAAAGGAGTTACCTGCCATTGGAAAACCTGTAGACTTCTCTGGAGCTGTAGGAGATTATCGAATGGAATTCTCGACAACAAAGGATTCTTTAGTAGCCGAAGAGTCATTTAATGCTACACTTAAAATAAATGGTAGTGGAAACTTAAGGTTAATAAAATTGCCTGAATTAGAACTATCTAATTCTATGGAGGTTTACGACCCGGAACGAAAAGAAAATATACAAACAACGGCTTCGGGAATGCGTGGATCTGTAGAGCAAACCTATACGATAATCCCACAAAGACCAGGAAAATACCCTATTGGGCCTGTAACTTTCAGCTATTTTGACCCAAATAGCGAAACCTATAAAACCTTGCGAAGTGAAGAATTCCAATTAAAAGTAGAACCTTCTGCAACTCTATCATCAACGGTAAGTAGAGGTACAGATACACCTAGAAATATATTATCAGATGTAGAGCAGTTCAAATTTATATCATTAGACACGAAACTAAAAGATATAAAACCTAAACAGGTGTATTTACATAGAATCGGGTATTGGGTACTTCTATCTTTACCTATTTTGGCAATTCCTATATTGATTCTTATAGGTAGATGGAGAAACATTAGTCTAGCCGATACAGAGAGAAATAGATTGCGAGAAGCTGATAAACTAGCAAGACGCTATCTAAGTAAAGCCAAAAAGAAACAAACGGATAAGGAGGGGTTCTATGAAGCATTAGAACTAGCGTTACATAATTTCTTGAAGGCAAAACTTAACATCCATACTAACGATATTTCCAAAGAGCAGATAACTGCATTATTGGAAGAAAAAAATGTAACTGACGAAGCTACAACAGAGCTTATCGAATTACTCACTAGCTGCGAAATGGCACGCTACGCTCCTTCTTCGGTAGCCACTACAGAGGTGAATTATGATAAGGCTGTAGCAACTATAACAGAACTCAACAAACAAATTAAATAATATAGCTATGCAACTTCGAAATTTCTTTTGGTTTGTCTTGTGGGTAAGCTTTACAACACTTTGCATAGCCCAACCAGAAAACAACTTCGATAAAGGAAATACAGCCTATCGAAATGGTGATTATAACGGTGCAGTAAAGATATATGAGAGTTTATTAGAACAGGGTAAACACTCTGCAGACTTATATTATAATCTGGGGAATGCATATTATAAATTAGAAAAGCTTGGGCCTAGTGTGTATTATTACGAGAAAGGATTGCAATTAGATCCAAAGAATAAAGACATACAGAACAATCTACAATATGCACAACAAGCTACAGTAGATGAGATTATACCATTACCACAAAATAGTATAAGTGAGTTTTTTAATGGAATAATACAGACTTTTACCACTAATACTTGGGCAGTTCTAGCAGTTGTAGCAAGTATTTTAATGACCTGCTTATTTTTGATGTATTATTTTACTCAAAAGCCAACTTTAAAACGTGTCTGGTTTATAGGTAGCATATTCTTTTTACTAGGAGTGTTTTTCTCTCTTTTTATGTCTTACATGGAAATGAAACTAAACGAGACAAATTACGCTATTGTTTGGGAGGAGGAAGTAGAAGTACGTGATGGGCCTACAAGCAATAGTTCGCATATTTATTATCTACACGAAGGTACAAAGGTTACCATAACCTACGAAGAGGATAATTGGGCTCGTATTGAATTAGCCGATGGAAATGAAGGATGGGTACAAATACAAGATATTAAAAAGCTATAGCTACTGTGCAAAAGTTAAAAAGAGTCTTCTAGGTCATTCTCATTTAAATCCTCAATTACATCCGATATCATTGGGATTAAAGTAGGGGCAATAGAAGCAATAGGATAGTATAAATAGGAGTTTTCGGAGGTATCTTCTTCTATCCAAGTTTTATTTTTATCTATTATATTTATCGCAAATAACACAAAACTCAATAGCAATGCATATTTCAATATGCTGAATGTACCACCCAACAAACGATTTAACACCCCCAGTGCAAGGAAGTCAACAAATCGTGTTAATAATTTAGATAAGAACCATAAAGCAATACTCACTGCTAAAAAACAAAGAATAAATGCAGCTATTTGATAGGTTATATCCTCTTGTTCTCCTAACCAGTGCATATAAGGTTTTAAGTCTGCAGCATAATAAATTGCAATATACCCAGCTATAAAAAATCGTAAAAAAGAAAGAAGATTCGCTATGAATCCTTTGCGAAACCCCAGAATAAAAGCGATGATAAGTATACCACCTAATATAACGTCAAGCGTATTCATAGCTAGATTTTGTGTAAATATACTAAAAGTATAAACCTATAAATGTATCTTTGCAAAACGAATTATGGCAAGAAACATAGAATTAAAACGACAATGGGAGCTATTGGTTAGCAAGTTAAGCGACCAATTCGCAGATGGCGAAGCGCTCGATTTAGATGGAATTATATATTTGGTAGGACTTCAAGAGCTTGGACAACTACATAGAAGATTTAGAAAAGACGATAAAATAAACTTAATGCATATAGCAATTTGCAGGTTGCTAGAGCCTTATGGGTATTATTCTTTTGACTTCTTTGATGAGGATGGATGGCCACACTATAAGTTAGAACAAAACTTACCACCCCTAAAAGCAGGGGAACAATCACTGCTAATGAAAGAGGCAATCGTTCATTATTTTGTAGAAAACAAATACATTGAATAAATGAAACTGTTCCTTGATTATGGACAGATTCTTAAATAAGACATTATACAGCATTTAATATGTATTTTTGTCGATGGTAAATAACAATTATGATTCAGGAAATACAACAACACTTAAAGGAAGTAGAAGCATTTGCACCAACCTCTATAGAGGAAGTAGAAGCTTTTCGCATTAAATATTTGTCCAAAAAAGGAATTCTTAATGGATTTTTTAAAGCCTTTAAAGAAGTTCCTGGTGATCAAAAAAGAGAATACGGACAAGCAGTAAACACTCTTAAAACCAAACTTGAGGAAACGGTTAAGCACTGGAAAGAAACCTTAGAGTCGCAAGAAGAAGAGGCAGGGATTTTTGGTGATCTTACAAGACCAGGGAACCCTATTACTATAGGTTCTCGTCATCCTATCTCTATTGTACGGAACAGAATTGTAGATATTTTTTCTACTATAGGTTTTACTATTTCCGAAGGGCCAGAGGTAGAAGACGATTGGCACAACTTCTCGGCATTGAACTTACCAGAACACCATCCTGCGCGTGATATGCAAGATACATTCTTTGTACAAACCGATCCTTCTATCTTATTACGTACACATACCTCTTCGGTACAAGTGCGTCATATGGAAGAAAACAAACCACCTATACGCACTATCTCACCAGGACGTGTATATAGAAATGAAGATATATCTGCAAGGTCGCATTGTTTTTTCCACCAAGTAGAGGGATTATATATCGATAAGAATGTAAGCTTTGCCGATTTAAAGCAAACTTTACAATACTTTACAGAGCAGATGTTTGGCAAGTCGGAAATCCGATTACGCCCATCTTACTTTCCTTTTACCGAGCCTAGCGCAGAGGTAGATGTATATTGGGGATTGGAAACAGAAACCGATTACCGTATGACTAAAGGTACTGGCTGGTTAGAGATTATGGGTTGCGGCATGGTAGATCCGAATGTTTTGGAAAACTGTGGTATAGACCCAGAAGTATATTCTGGATTTGCATTTGGAATGGGAATCGATAGAATTGCTTTATTGAACTATCAGATTCCTGATATCCGTATGTTAAGTGAAAATGATATGCGTTTTTTAAGTCAGTTTAAAAGTATACTATAACATGCGTGAAGATATTATAGTACCGGAATCTACCGATGTTTATGTAATCGCGGTAAACGAATGGAACGAAGAAAAAGCTTTTCAGCAATGGAATATTTATTTGGTGAATCTAAAAAAAGAACCAATAGAAATGGCTTTAATCCTAGCTAGAGGTCATTCCGACACGCATAAAAGTTCAACTATGCGACACGGGATAGGCAATGTTCCTGCAGGCGAGAAAAGAAAAATAGAGATGGTAGACGAACAAGTATTTGTTTTAACCAATGAATATCTTGTTACTTATTTTCATGATGGTAAAATGATTGAGAAGACGTTTATTTTCCCGCCAAATAGCATTACAGAAGATAACCAAGTAAGACTAAAAAAGTCAAGGTTTAGAGGCGTTATTGCTGAGTAAATAGGATTTTACACTACAGAAAAAGCCTTCTATTTGATTATATAGAAGGCTTTTTCTGTAGTGACTAGTCTAGTTTATCTGTTAATTTTCTAAACACTTTTTTAGGATCTTTATTCTTATACAGAATTTTATATACCGCTTTTATTATAGGTATTCTAGCTTTATTTTTACGCTGTTTATTTAATATATAGGCACTATTGGCTGCGAAATAACCTTCTGCTATCATACTCATTTCCATCTTTGCACTTCGCACCGTATAACCTTTCCCTATCATATTACCGAACATTCTGTTCCTACTAAATATAGAATAACCAGTAACCAACAAATCGCCTAAATAGGCAGACCCATTAATATTACGCTTTGTCTTATGCACCCGTTTCACATAACGATCCATCTCTCGAATAGCATTACTCATCAATACACTTTGGAAATTATCGCCGTAACCTAAACCATGAGCTATACCCGCTGCAATAGCATAGATATTTTTAAGCATCGCTGCATACTCTAAACCTAACACATCATCGCTTACCTTGCATTTTATATAATGGCTGCGCAGGCAACTCGCTAACACCTGAGAAATCTCTTCATCGGCCGATGCTAAGGTTAAGTAAGAAAGTCGCTCTAAGGCCACTTCTTCTGCGTGACATGGACCGGTAATGACCCCAATCTTGGCAAAAGGAACTTTATAATGGGTATTAAAGTGTTCTCCAACAATCAAATTGGTTTCCGGTACAATACCTTTTATAGCAGAAAAGACTACTTTATCCTCTAAACACTCAGGTTCTATCTTGTTTAACTCGGTTTGTAGGAAAGCAGAGGGAATTACAAAAATCAAATAATCTGCATAATCCACCATAGCTTTCATATCGGATCCAAGATGGAGTTGGTCAATATCGAATTCTACAGAACTTAAATAATTCGGATTGTGCTCGTATTCTAATAAATGTGCAATTGTATTTTCATTATGCATATACCAACCTACTTCTTCTAAGTTCTCGCAAAGCATTTTCACGATTGCCGTAGCCCAGCTACCTCCTCCAAACACTGCTATTTTTGGATATTCTGCCATATAATCAGTTTAAAATAAAAAACAAAAGTAAGCATTTAATGTAAAGTATCGAGTGCACATAGTCAAGAGCATTCGAAAGATTATAGATTTTATAAAGATTATTTAATAAATAATGGTGCCCAAAATGGACACCATTACCTGTTAAAATAGCTTGAGTTAACTAGCTACTTCATGGAGAGATGTTACTTAGTTCACTTAATCAAACAAATCCTCTATCAAATCTATTTGATCTTTAATAGCTTCCTTAATAGCCTCGGCCAAATCATTATTACCATCTTCATCTTCTGGACTAATCGTAATACTACCATCGCCATCATTATCGGTTGCTAAAGTAAGGTCTACCATAGCTAATACTGCATTAAGATCGAAATTAATTACAATATCAATTTCGTTATTGTCTATTACCAAGTTTTGACCACTATCTTCAAAATCCACTTCAATTTCCTCATCAAAATCATGCCAAAAAACAAAGGGTACACCATCGATTTCTCCTTTTAACAGCATGCTTTTTCCATACAAGTCAGAATTTGGATTTTCACTTTTATCAAATTCAAACTCTATCTCTTCAAAAACACCATTTGGAACTTCTACATCCACTAAATGAAAGCTTTCGCTTGACAATAAGTCAAACTCAAAAGGACCTTTTAATTCGATATCGTCATCACTTCCATAGAAATTGTCAGTATTATCGTTATCTGCAAATTCCAATTCAATTTCTTCGATGTTTACTAAAAAGCTCGAGAGAATTATATTCTCATTAATACTGTGTGTTGTTCTGTTGCTTGAATTACCATAAATTGCACTAGCTGAAATTTTTAAAGAACCATGGTCTTCGGCAATTGTGCTAGCATCATCGTCTGAAGAACAAGCAGTAAACACAAAAGCTAAGGACAGTGCTACTACGCCTAATTTTAATTTTCTCATTTTGTTTGTTTGTTGAAGTTAGGTTGTAATAACGCACAATAAAGTTTTTAGTATGGCAATAGTCAAAAAAACATATGTTACTTCTATAAAACCTAAAAGTTTATGATTTGATTTAAATATTATTTTATTTTTATTATGATAAATATAGGTATACCTACAACTACCTCTAGATGACAACTTCCTTGCATTAAAAAAACACCTATTACAAAATAAAATCGCGTTTCTTATTATTAAACAAGAAACGCGAATACAATTAATAGCGAAGACTTAAGTAGCGTAGGCTACCATTATAATCAAATATTAAATCGGTTTTACCATTTCTAAAAACCATTCTTTTACTTCGCCTTTAAGATGTGGTGCGAGTTTTTCTTCACAAGTTTTGTGGTATTGGTTTAACCAATTTATTTCCTCTTGCGAAAGCATATCTTTTACAACTATACTAGTGAAGAACGGACAATAAGTCAAAGTTTCAAACTTATAGAACGAATTCCACTCCGTTTCTTTCCACTCTTTAACCACGATTAAGTTTTCATGTCGGATGCCGTACTTTCCTTCTACATAGTAGCCAGGCTCATTAGAAAGTACCATTCCTGGTGCTAAATCTACATCATTTAAATCTTTTCTAATACTCTGCGGGCCTTCGTGTACGTTCATAAAGCTACCCACCCCATGACCTGTTCCGTGATTATAATCCTTTCCTTCTTCCCAAAGAGCTTGCCTAGCCAACACATCTAAATGGACTCCCTTGGTTCCTCTAGGAAATTTAACCATTGATAGTCTTATCATTCCTTGCAAGGCACGAGTGGCATCTTCTTTAAACTCGTTGGAAACCTTACCTAAAGGAAGTGTTCTAGTTATATCGGTAGTACCATCTAAATACTGTCCGCCAGAGTCTATTAAAATACTTCCATTATCCATTACTTTTGCACTGCCTTCTGCTGGTGCAGAATAGTGTATTATAGCTCCATTACCTTTATATCCAACAATACTATCAAAACTGTTTCCTACAAAGTATTTTCCTTTTTTACGGAAGTCCAATAGCTTTTGTCCTATTTGGTATTCATTCAGTTCTTCTTTGCCAACAGTGTTCGTTAACCAGTGCAAGAAGTTTACCATAGCTATACCATCGCGAACCATTACAGACTCAAAGCCTTTTAACTCAGCTTCGTTCTTTATGGCTTTCATTAAATTCCCAGGAACTGGTTTTTTAACGATGGAATTGTTTTGTTTTACCGCTTCAAAAATCGATTGGTTGCTGTTTTCTGATACCAAGATAGCTTCATCTTTCAAGTTTTTCAAATAATCGAAAAAGCTATTGTATTCTTTTATTACAATCTCCGACTCTTGCATCAACTTCTTAGAAGGTTCCTCCAATTTGTCAGTATCTACAAATAGAACTGCCTTTTCCATAGAAAGATAGATATACCCTAAAAAGACAGGATTACAATCCACATCGCTTCCTCGAAGGTTTACGGTCCAAGCAACATCATCTAGACTAGAAATAATATGTGCGGTAGCATTTTCCTGCTTCATTTTTTTACGAATAGCACTTAATTTTTCGACTACCGATTGACCTGCACGTTCTATTGGATGTACAAATACAGGGTTTTTACTCTTTTCCCCTCTATCTGTCCATATATTTTTAAGCAGTGGTTTGTTTACCAATTCACGGTCATTTTTCTCTAGCTTTGTTTTTACCTTTTCCCAATTAGCATTGGAAGTTGCCAAAGCATTTACTGCTACTTTTGCATTTTTAGAGGTTTTCGAGATGATCCAATCTACATAGTTTGGAGTTCCCTCTACACCATCTTTAAACAAATCGATTCCTGAGCCTTCTAGCTCTACCGGTGCTTGAGTAAAATAACGTCCATCGGTCCACAAGCCTGCTTTATCCAAGGTTACCACAACAAAACCAGCAGATCCTGTAAACCCTGATAACCAAGTGCGCTCCTGCCACTCATCAGGCAAATACTCACTCATATGTGGATCGGCAGAATAGACTATGAATGCTTCAATATTATTTTTCTTCATCTCTTCCCTAAGGGAAGCAACTTTTTCTTTTACTGTCATAATTCGCATTTTGAAGCCGAAAGGTACAAAATGTGATAAGATTTCTAGAAACAAAGCCTGCCTTCTAACTAGAATTTAATCTTAAGATTTTACATCTTTGCAGCATGCATCCAAAAAATATATCCATTAAGGATTTTACATACGATTTACCTAATGAGCGAATAGCGACTTATCCATTACATCCACGCGATAGCTCGAAATTATTGGTTTACAATAAAGGGACGATTACTTATGATGTCTATTCTAAGATGTCGGACCATCTTCCTAAAGACGCTGTGTTGGTTTTCAACAATACGCGTGTCATAAACTCACGCATCCATTTTAGACGTAAAACCGGAGCTCTTATAGAATTATTCTTATTGGAACCACAAGGCGAATTTATTGACTACTCCACTTTTTTACAGCAAAAGGGATCGGCAATTTGGAAGTGTTTTGTAGGAAATGCCAATAAATGGAAAGAACAGTTTTTATATAAAACCCTACAAATAAATGGAGTAGAGGTAGAACTAAAAGCCGAATTGGTAGAAAGAATACCTGGTGCTTATTTAGTAGAACTAAGTTGGACGCCTAATCACATTAGTATAGGAGAAATTATAGAAGTAGCAGGAGTAACACCATTACCACCATATATAAAACGAAAAGCTGAAGAGAACGACACTATAGATTACCAAACAGTATACTCCAAACACGAAGGATCGGTTGCAGCACCTACAGCTGGACTGCATTTCTCTGACACTATGCTGGAGAATTTTAAAGAGAACGGCATAGAATCTCTCTTCACCACTTTACATGTTGGTGCTGGTACTTTTAAACCAGTAAGCTCCGAAACTATGGAGAATCATATTATGCATGCAGAGTGGATGACCATAGATCTAGTATTTTTAAACAGTTTATTGCTCAATATAGATAAACCGATTATAAGCGTCGGCACTACAGCTACACGTACTTTGGAAAGTATATTCTGGATGGGAAATAAAATCTTAAACCATCCAAACATTACAAATAAAGAGCTAAAAATAACTCAATGGGAGCCTTACGAAACAGAAAACATACATGCTCCAAAAGATACACTTCTTGCATTCATTGAGTGGATGAAAGCAAATAACCTAGATCATTTAATTATAGAAACAGAAATCATCATTGCACCGAGTTATACATTCAAAATTATTAATGGATTAATCACCAACTTCCACCAACCACAATCTACGCTATTATTGTTAGTTGCGGCATTACTGGGCGAGGATTGGAGAAAAGTATACGACTACGCTATGAAAAATGACTTTAGGTTCTTAAGTTATGGGGATGGGTCTTTGTTACTTCCGTAAA
>DATGSX010000022.1:0-5077 GCA_035302145.1 Flavobacteriaceae bacterium
CACAAAACAGATTATCTGTATCTTTGTCCTCAGAAAATACGATAATATTATGGCAAGAGTACTTACTGGGGTGCAAAGTACAGGCACTCCACACTTGGGAAACATTTTAGGAGCAATTAAGCCTGCAATCGAAATGGCACATCAAACCGAAAACGATGCGTTTATTTTTATTGCAGATCTACATTCGCTTACGCAAATTAAAGACGCTAAAACATTGCGCGAAAACACCTATAGTGTTGCTGCATCCTGGCTAGCATTTGGTTTAGATCCAGAGAAAGTGGTTTTTTACCGTCAAAGCGATGTAACCCAAACCACAGAGCTCACTTGGTACTTATCGTGTTTTTTTCCGTACCAACGACTTACACTCGCACATTCATTTAAAGATAAAGCAGATAGGCTGCAAGATGTAAATGCTGGCTTATTCACTTATCCGATGTTGATGGCGGCCGATATTTTACTATACGATGCCAATGTGGTGCCAGTAGGTAAAGATCAATTACAGCATTTAGAAATTACCCGCGATGTAGCTTCACGATTTCATGCGCAGTTAGGCGAAACTTTTGTTATGCCAGAAGCCAAAGTGCAAGAGGAAACTATGTATATACCAGGGACTGACGGCACAAAAATGAGTAAGTCTAATGACAATTACATCAACGTGTTTCTGCCAAAAAAACAACTTCGAAAACAAGTTATGTCGATTCAAACCGACAGCACGCCATTAGAAGAGCCTAAAGACCCAGAAACTTGTAATGTCTTTGCTATTTATAAATTACTTGCAAGTCCAGAAGAAACAAAAGAAATGGAAGCAAAATATAGAGCTGGAAACTTTGGATATGGACATGCAAAGCAAGCTTTATTCGAGTTGATATACGAGCAATTTGAAACCCCTAGAGAGAAGTATGCGTATTATATGAATAACAAAGAAGAATTAGAAGAGATTCTAAAAGCAGGAGCAGAAAAAGCAGCTGCAATAGCCGATGAGACTTTGGCACGTGTACGAAAGAAATTAGGGTTTTAGAAAAATTTACTAATAGGGGGCGCTTAGATATTTTAGCGAACAGCTTCTGTGAAGCCTAATTAGACGGCGAGTATAAAATCAGTATGAGGAATGGTCTAAAGGATAGATTGCTAATTCTTTGGGCCATTCTTTTTTTAAGTCGGTTAGTTTATTATTTCAAACTGTTTTCCAGGTAAGGTTCGCACCAAACCTTTCAACTCTAAACCCAAGAGTAAACCAGCTGCCTTTTGTGGACTCATGGCGGCTTCTATTGCCAATATGTCTAAGGATTCCTTGCCTTTGGCTCTTAGAATATCGCATAGTTTTTCTTCCTCAGGATTTAAATCAACAAATAAAGGAATTTGGGTAGCTTTAGGTTTGCTTATTTTATCTAAGTCCCAATTTAAAATGTAAACTAGATCTGCTGCCGATTGAATCAATCTAGCTTGATTTGTTTTAATCAGTGTATTGCAACCGGTGCTTTTTATGTTGTCTATTCGTCCGGGTAATGCAAATACCTCGCGATTGTAAGAATTCGCCATGTCGGCTGTTAAGAGACTACCACCTCGTTTTGGCGATTCAACTACTACAGTAGCTTGTGATAACCCCGCTATAATCCTATTTCGACGTACGAAATTCTTCTTATCCATTATCGCATCGGTAGGAAATTCCGAAACAAATCCTCCATTTTCTTGAATTTCCTCAGCGTACTTAGCATGCGAGGCAGGTGAGGTGGTATGTAGTCCATGGGCAAGGCATGCCACGGTTTCCAAGCCGTGATCTAAAGCTGCTAAATGGGCTTGTATGTCAATACCAAAGGCAAGCCCCGAGACGATTTGTACGTCTAAAACTTGTAGGTCGGAAATTAGCTCTCTGCAAAACTCTAAACCATAAGGGGTAGCAGTGCGGGTACCTACAATACTAACAGATCTCGGAGCATTCCAGGTGATGTTACCCTTGTAAAACAATACAATTGGCGCATCTTCACATTGTTTTAATCGGTTTGGATAAGCAGGATCACCAATGTATAGATAGTCGATGTTGTTTTTCTGCATGTTATCTATTTCTACATAGGCTTCATCCAACCAGTTTTGGAGGATATTTGAGGATATTGCTTTCATGGTAGAGGTAGCAAGTTTTATCTCCTTGTTATAGAGAGCTTGGTACACCTCTTGTGGATTGTTGAATTTTTGAAGTAATTCCCTTGCACGAATATCACCCACGCCTGGAATTTTTTTTAAAACCAACAAGTATGGTAGAAACTCTTCGTGCATTGCTAAGGTATTTAACTTTTACACTAAAATAAATATAATTTTAGTATTCTTAAAATAGGAAGAATGTATTATCTTGTTCATATTAGAAATAATAGGTACTTTTGTTACTATGATGGATATAGTAAATCATATAAATGAGCTTTTGTTCCGATACGAATGTGTTATCATTCCTGGGTTTGGTGCGTTTTTAACTCACCATCAATCGGCTTATACCGATAAGGATACCAATACATTTATGCCGCCGAGCAAAACCTTATCTTTCAACAGGCAATTGCAAACTAACGATGGCTTGTTAGCCGCACATTTAGCTAAAATATATGGTTTATCCTATCAAGAAGCCTTACAAGACTTGCGTGAGCAAGTACAAATTTGGACAGAACAGTTGGAGAACAAAACTCCTCTGCATTTTGTGCAGCTAGGAGTGATTGAAAGCGACCAAGAAGGAAATTGGCAGTTTAGTCCAGATCCAAAAAATATTTTTCAAGCTAAGTCTTTTGGACTTGGACCAGTAAAACGTGTCGAAGTAAATCGCGAAGGGCTTTCTACTCCAGAACAGAAAGTAATTCCTATCCAAACAGAAGAAACTAGGAGGAATGCTGCATCAAAGTATATTCGTTACGCTGGTGCTGCCGTTGCTATAGCTTTAGTCCTTGGGTTGGGCGGATTTACTTGGTATAAGAATGATACACAGCAATATAATTTAACACAGCAGAGGCTCGCAGAGCAAGAATTGGAAAAACAAATTCATACTGCAAGTTTTACTATTGCAAATCCATTGCCTGCCATCACGTTAAGCTTTACAAAAGAAAATCGACCTTATCATATCGTAGCTGGTGCATTTAGAGAAGTCGAAAATGCAGAAAAAAGAGTAGCACAGTTACAAAACGAGGGGTATACAGCACGTATACTTCGCGAGAACGCTTATGGCCTACATGAGGTAGTTTATAATAGTTTTGCTTCTAAAAGAGAGGCTATCAATGAGCTTCGAAAAATAGTTCGTACCGAAAACGAGAATGCTTGGTTATTAGTAATGGAAGATAAATAATTGTTTATTGTACCTTTGCTAAAAATTAACGTATGAAACCAAAGACTCCTTCCGAATCAAGATCTATTGCCACCGACATGGTGCTTCCAGGTGAAACCAATCCAATAGGCCAGATGTTTGGCGGTGAATTATTAGCTAGAATGGACCGTGCAGCTGGTATTACAGCTAGCAGGCATAGCCGAAGCCATGTAACAACGGTTTCAGTAAATAACGTAGCCTTTAGCAAACCCATACCATTAGGAAGTATCGTAACTATAGAAGCTAGTGTATCTAGAGCGTTCACTAGTTCTATGGAAATCTTTATGGATGTTTGGGTAGAAGATCGTCAAAGCGGCTCAAAAAGCAAAGTAAACGAGGCGATATACACCTTCGTTGCTATTGATGATAATGGCCGACCAATTAAGGTGCCACCAATCAAACCAGAAACCGAACTTGAAATAGAGCGGTACAATGCTGCCCTGCGTCGTAAACAACTAGCGTTGGTAGTGGCTGGGAAAATGGACCCTCATGAGGCGACCGAACTAAAAGCACTTTTTGAATAAGACGACAACGCTTCTTAAATAATTTAAAGGAAGAAGACATTAGTTTCTAGCAGGAAACACCACTTATCCTTAATTAGATTCCTTGGACTCAGAGTATATAGTGTAAACTTATAAATAGAAAGACAGGCCTTATATGCAAAATATAGATAAATTAAATAGCGCCTATGCTGGTGTTTTTGAAAAAGATTTAATTCAAGAAATAGCCAAGGTAGCAATCTATAGAAAGGTTGAGGCGGGTGGAATTCTTATTGATTTCGGTCAGTATATAAACTCTATGCCACTTCTGTTAAAAGGAGCTATAAAAGTGCTTAGAGAAGATGAAGAAGGAGACGAATTGCTGTTATACTTTATTGAAAAAGGCGATACGTGTGCATTTAGCCTAAGTTGTTGTTTAGGGCATACAAAAAGTGAGATTCGCGCTATTGCTGAGGTGGATTCTGAACTGTTGATGATTCCAGTTCAAAAAATGGAGGAGTGGATGGGGACCTATAGAAGCTGGCGCAACTTTGTGCTTATCAGCTATCAGAGTAGATTAAATGAAATGCTTGACACTATAGATACTGTAGCTTTCAGAAAGCTTGACGCTCGTTTAATTCAATACCTAAGAGAGAAATCCCGTATTGCCGAAAGCGATACCATAAGTATTACCCATCAAGAAATAGCACAGGAACTTTATACATCTAGGGTTGTTGTTTCTAGACTACTAAAAGCTTTAGAACTGCAAAATAAAATACGAATGCAACGTAATAGCATTCAGGTACTAGTGACTAAATAGTATAGGCAGCATCCTATATTTCTTTTTAAGACTAAGAGTAAGGTTGAATTAATACTCTAGTTTATAAAACCGTGTTGGACGGTATTTGTTCTCTATTTTCATTTCTTTCTTTAACTCACCATTTCTATCAACCGAGTACAAGCCGTTAGTTTTGTTTTGCTGTGCATTAGCTACAGCAATAAACAGTTTGTCATCAATAATATTAAATACATTTATTCTTGGCGATGGATTGGAAGAAGGTATATCTAGCTTTCTATACACTCCAGGAGTTGCGGGATCAAACTCATAGAAATACATCTTTAAGCCGTTTATAATAGCGTCTTGGTCACTTTCGGCATAAGAATATGGCTCATCAGAAACTTGTAAGTAGAGTTTGTTGTTGTAGGAAATGATGGACTGTACAATTCTATCTTTTCCAAATAAACCTTCGATGTCTATTTTCCA
>DATGSX010000023.1:0-3701 GCA_035302145.1 Flavobacteriaceae bacterium
TCCACAATTAACCATCAATAATTAATGTCAAGATCGTACCAGTTTTTTTAATCTTGTTTGATAGGCTTGGGCATAATTCTTTTTAGACTTCTCATTTAAAAAGGAAGCATTAATTAAGGTTAACACAGCATCATGTTTTGAAGTTAACTCTTCAAAAACTTTAACCGCTTGCTGTTTGTTTATTTTTGCTTCTTTTGCCAAAGTAAAAAACTGATTTTTAATTCTTGCTTGGGCTAAATTTGGTGGTAATAACCCATCTTCTAAGGCAAAGTCCTTATCCTCTATATGCAGCTTACTATTTAACAAATCGTAAGCCGGACTTAAACTATAATCTCCTAATGGGGTTTCAAGCAAGGAGAAGTTTTTATAATGTGCATCGCCATTAGAAAATAAATAATTAAACAGGATTAACCTAAACAACTTGATTGCCTCAATGATATAGGCAGGGGTGAATTTTTCAAGTAGTTTAAAAAGCTCTAAATAATTACCTACATATTTAAAATCTTCGCCATGGGTTTGTGGTGTTCTTTGCGCTAAAGCCGCAAAATCCTCTTGTCCCCATTTACTTCCATCGTCTTTTACATCAAATCGCTTTGTGATATAAGCAGGGGCTCCATTCTTAAAAAATATCATAGCATTCTCTGCAGTTTCTATATTAAAAACTTGACGTGCAATTTGCATAGTCACATGTTCATTAGCTGGCATTTGATCCGCGTTTTTACCAACATTAGGAATAGGTTTTAGAATGTACAAGCCTTGTTCGCCATCGTTTACTAATCGCAATTTATTTTTATCTAATAGCAAAGAAAATTTTTCTTGTACTCCAGAGATAGACATACGTTTTCTGTTTTTGGTAAATAACGTGTCGGTCCTATCATTGGTTGCAGGGGAATCATAAGATAAGATACAACTTACTTTTCTTCCTTGAAACACCCGTCTTAAGGCCGTGTGGCTATACGAGCTATAACCATCAGCAAGTGTTCCTGGGCAATTAGTTATTTCTTGCAATGCCATTATTCAGCTATTTTTACAATTCGTACTGCGCCAATTGTATCATGTTTTGCCGTAGTCATCAAAATCCCAAAATCATCTTTAGGGTCTATTCTGTTTTCAAAACATACTGTCTGTTTATTAGAACCTTCTGGCAACATATTATAGAAAAAAGGAAAGAGAACGTCCGAAGTATACTTCTGTTGCGTTTTCGGAAGGGTCAAGCTAATAGCCGGTTTAGTAACATCATTGAACCAATGCTCCTCATAGTTAAATACAAAACTACCATCATCTAACTGAGTGATTAATCCAGCAAGTTCATTTTTATATAACACCTTGGCTTGTCTCATGGTTTATTTACAAGTTCTTTTACTTTAAAAGTGAGTTCCAATCCCAAAACATCTCCTATTTTTTGTAAGGTTTCTATTGTTGGATTGCCCTTTCCACTTTCAAATTGTTTTAAGGTTCGTAACCCTATACCCGAAAGCTCCGCCAGCTGTTCCTGTGTTACATCAAGCATCTCCCTCCGGTATTTCACAATTGCTATTAACTCCTTAAAGTGCATTATATGGCTCTTTTAACGCAAATATACAGCATAGTATTCAATTCACCTACAGAAAGTGCTTTTTAATGCACTAATTGAATGGTATTGTGTGTAGGCAGTATGTAAAACAGTTGAATAGTGCCATGTGTTGCACTATTGTGATTTTATTCCTCCATCCTAAAATACGTCACCTCACAAGACCTACATTCACGTTTTGTCTGTTTTATATAATAGTGGATATTTCGGTTCGATTTGTGCCACTGATTTCGGTCTATTAGTGCCAGGTATTTCGGTTTGATTTGTGCCACTCTTCGACTGGCTCTGAGCACCGCTTTTAGGGATCAACAAGTATCTTGTCTTAAAATAAGATGAGATATGGCAAACACACTTGATCCTATGGACCTAAAACAAATAATTACGCTACACCTTAATGATTATAGCAATCGTAAAATCGGCAGTACACTAGGTATTTCTCGCAATACAGTAAATACTTATATGAAGCGATTTAAAGCTAGTGAATACTCTTGTAAACAGCTTTTGGAGTTTGATAATGTTACACTAGCTGAACTTTTCCCTTCACAAACTACATTAGATACACAGCGACACGATGAACTTATGAGCTGTTTTGAAGAAGTGAATAAAGCTCGAAATCACCCTGGCTTTACTTTTCTTTTTCACTATCAAGAATACTCTCAAACTGCCAGTAATCCTTACAGTTACACTCAATTTATGGAACATTATTGGCGTAAATACGCCAAGCTTAAAGGTTCCATGAAACTCGAGCATGAAGCTGGTGCAGAGATGTTTATTGATTTTGCTGGAAAACGTCTTGAGATTACAAATAAGCAAACAGGAGAGCTAACTCCTGTAGAAACCTTTGTATCCATCTTACCAAATAGCCAATATACTTATGTTGAGTTTACCAGAAGCCAAAAGAAAGAAGATTTAATAGCTTGTTGTGAAAATGCATTGCGGTTTTATGGAGGCGTACCAAAGGCTATCGTAGCCGATAACCTAAAGTCGGCGGTTACCAGAGCTAGCAAGTATGAGCCTATAATTAATCGCAGTTTTAAAGACTTTGCAAGGCATTACAATTGTGTAGTAAATCCTACTCGAAGTTATTCTCCACAGGATAAAGCACTAGTTGAAAATGCAGTACATCTTGTATACCAACGGATTTATTATCCCTTGCGAGAGATGACTTTCTTTTCCTTAGAAGGACTAAATCATGAGGTAAAGCGATTGCTAGAGAACTACAATAAGCTGTTGTTCCAGCGCAAGGAAGCTAGTCGCAGAGAATTATTCCAATCCGTAGAACGGCAGTATCTAAATCCTTTACCACAAGAAACTTACGAGCTCAAAGACTATAAAAGAGCTAAAGTACAGAAGATGGGCTATGTGTACTTCTCACCAGATAAAAGCTACTATAGCGTACCTTACCGTTATATTGGCAAGAGCACTTTGATCCATTTTACAAAAAGTATGGTGGAGGTATATTACAACCACCAGAGAATAGCTTTGCACAAACGTAGTTTTTCTAAAGGAAGCTATATCACCAACAAAGACCATCTAAGTAGTACTCATAAAAACTATAGCGACTGGAGCCCAGAATACTTTAAAAAGAAGGCTACGTCGCACGGTTTAAAGGTTGTGGAATGTGTTGAGAACATACTCGCCAATGCACAGTATCCTGAAATCGGATATAAACGAGTGATGGGACTCATACAACTACATAAAGCGTATGGATCTACGCGACTAAACAAAGCTTGTGAAATTGCTCTAAAGGCGGATATGGTCTCTTACAGACGTATTAAAAACATCCTTAAAAACAATATGGACAAGAACTCTCTTTTTTATCAAGATTTGGAAGACAGTAAAACAACACATATTCCAGTGCACCAGAATATAAGGGGTGCAGCAGCTTATCAATAATATAAACAACTAAAATAACTTACATTATGAACAACAATCAAACCATTGAAAAACTAAAGCAAATGCGGCTTGGTGCTATGGCAACCTTGTACATGCTATCTTAGCCCCTTAATAAGCTGGAGTGTTATTTCAAATTTAAACACTTAATTTTGAAATTATGAAATATAAGAGATGGAGCTTAAAAGAAAAGCTTGAGATTTTAGAACAAGCCAAAGAATTTGGTGTCGTAGAAACT
>DATGSX010000024.1:0-26030 GCA_035302145.1 Flavobacteriaceae bacterium
CAGGTGTTGGCGCAAATTGACTCTAGAGATTATAGAACGCAATTGGCTGCCACCGAAGCGGAGTATCGACAAGTAAAAGGTCTTACCGAAAGGGTAGTAGAGCTTTATGAAAAAGATGGGGTTACTGCGAATGAGTACGAAAAAGCAGTTTACGGCTTAGAGCAAATAACGGCAAAGTATCATGCACATAAAAATGCTTTGGCCGATACAAAACTTATCGCTCCGTATGATGGGTACATACAAAAGACCTATTACTCAGCGCAAGAAACGGTTAGTGCGGGTATGCCCGTAATTTCTATGATAGGTAGTTCGGCTATGGAAGTAGAAATAAATATACCTTCTGCCGATTATGCCAAGAAAGACGAAATAGAATCATTTATCTGTACGAGTGAAATATATCCAGGAAAGGAATACCCTATGGAATTAGTAGGGATCAATAGAAAAGCAAATCTGAATGAGCTGTATACGGTACATTTAAACTTAATAACTCCAGAGGGATACCCTCCGTTGACGCCAGGAATGAATGTCAAGGTGGAAGTAAAGTATAAGAACACTGCTCAAGAAAAGTATTTAGTACCAATAAACGCCTTGATAAGTGGCAAAACAGGAAACTCGGTATGGCTGCTGAATGAGAAAGATAGCAGCATTACTAAAAGAGATGTGGTAATCGAAAGGGTGAACAACCGAGGAGAAGCTATTGTATTGTCTGGGGTGAGTAGTGGTGAGATAGTTGTTTCAGCTGGGGCCTCTTCACTAAAAGAAGGACAGAAGGTTAAGCCGATAAAAGAAACTAGTGAAACCAATATTGGAGACGTATTATGATGGATTTAGGGAAATGGGCATTAAGAAATAGCAAATTTGTCTACTTCATTGTCATAGCCATGGTGGTTGGAGGAATTTCCTCCTACATCAGCATGAGCAAGTTGGAAGATCCAGAAATCAAAGTAAAACAGGCCATGGTGGTAACCACCTATCCTGGAGCTTCGGCCCATGAAGTAGAGTTGGAATTAACCGAGCCGCTAGAGTTAAGCCTTCGATCTATCAAGGGAGTAGAAACGGTTACTAGTCGATCGATGGACGACGTATCGATTATCGAAGTAAAACTAAAACCTACTGTACCCGACAGAGAAGTAGAGCAAACTTGGGACTTTCTAAGAAGAAAAGTAAACGATGTAAAAGGCTCATTACCATCGGGTGCGAACACACCAGAGATAAGAGATGACTTTGGTGATGTTTTCGGAATGTTCTATGCCATAACCAATGATGGTTATTCGGAACGAGAGATGAATAAATATTTAAATCTCCTACGTCGTGAAGTGCAGAATATAGATGGGGTATCGGCGGTAGAAATATATGGTTTGCAGAAGGAGACCATCAATATAGAACTTCTTCAAGAAAAGATGGCCAACCTTGGAGTGCATCCAGTAGAGGTTATAGCTACATTAAATGGTCAAAACGAAGCTACTTATTCTGGGTATTACCTTAGTGGCGATCATAGGATAAGAGTAGCTGTAAACGATAGATACAAAAGTGTAGACGATATTAGTGATCTGTTGTTGCAAGGGCACGAGAGGGATCAATTAAGACTTAGCGATATTGCTTCGATTAGTATGGGAGTGGAAGAGCCTATACGAAACGAAATGTATTTCGATGGTAAGAAAGCCTACGGTCTTTCTATTTCTGCTTTGGGTGGAAATGATATTACAAAACTAGGAAAGGAGACCGAAGAGAAGATGGCAGCGATAAAGGAAACCTTGCTTCCAGCAGGTATTGATTTTCATAAGGTGTTTTATCAGCCAGAAAGAGTAGAGGAAGCATTGGACTCTTTTCTATTAAACCTATTACTCTCTATTTCTATAGTAGTAGTGGTGCTCATGTTTGCTATGGGCTTTAAGAGTGGATTTATTATTGGTACCAATCTCTTTATCATCGTGTTCGGGACATTCTTAGTCCTAAATAATTTCGACGGAACCTTACAGAGGGTTTCTTTAGGAGCTTTTATTTTGGCCATGGGAATGCTGGTAGACAATGCTATTGTTATCATCGATGGGATATTAGTAGATAAAAATAGGGGGCTTAGTAAAATGGAAGCCCTTACCACAATTGGTAAGAAAACAGCAATGCCACTATTGGGGGCTACCTTGATTGCTATTCTAGCTTTCTTCCCAATCTTCCTTTCTCCAGATACCGCAGGGGTATATGTTAGAGATCTTTTTATTGTACTAGCTGTTTCACTTATGTTGAGTTGGATACTTGCTTTAACACTTGTGCCAATTCATGCCAGTTATTCCTTATTTGGGAAAAAGAAATCTAAGGCCAATAAAAAGGAGGTCGACGAGAAAAGAGTAATAGAAAAGCCTAGCGATAAAGAAAAGGATTCTTTCAATTCTCCAGCTTATAGAGTGTTGCGAAATACATTGTCTTGGGCACTATATAACAAAACTACCGCAATAATATTAGCCTCAATTTTGGTAGTGGCAAGTGTATTTAGCTACCAGTTTTTACCTCAAGGGTTTTTCCCAGATATGGAGTATAATCAGCTTTATATAGAGTATAAACTACCTGAGGGTACAGTGACCCAAACGGTAAAGGAGGACTTAGATCAACTTTCTCAATACTTAAGAGAAAACGATAAGGTAACGCATATTACTACCTCTATAGGCGGTACTCCAACTCGTTATAACTTAGTTAGAAGCATGGCTATTCCATCTATGTCTTATGGGGAGCTTATTGTAGATTTTGAATCGCCAAATGCCGCAGTAAATAGTTTAGAGGCTATTCAAAACCATCTTGTAGAAAACTTTCCACATGCCTATGCTAGGGTAAAGCGTTATAACTTAATGTACGAAAAATTCCCAGTCTCAGTAGAGTTTACTGGGCCCGATCCAGAAGTGCTACGTAGCTTAACAGGACAGGCTCAAGAAATAATGAAGGCCAATAGTAAGACGGTATTAGAGAGTGTCGATTGGGAGCCGAAAGTCCCTGTAGTTGTGGTTAATTATAACCAACCTGCAGCTCGTGCGTTGGGACTTTCTAGAAAAGATATCGCTATTTCCTTATTAGCTGCAACCGAAGGAATTCCTACAGGGGAGTTTTATGAAGGTCGCGATCGCTATACTATTTATTTAAAAACGGTACAAGAACCAGGGAAGCCTTTAGAAAACTTAAATAATGCACAGGTATTCGGTATGATACCTCCTTTTGAAAACCTCGTGAACAAAGAAACCGTGATGGGACTAATAAGTGGGACGGTTACAGAAGAAGAGGTGATAAGTGAGTTATTACGAACCGTTCCTCTAAGCCAAGCGGTAAACGGCATTCAAATAGAATGGCACGATCCACTTGTAATCCGGTCTAATGGCCAAAGAGCCATGCGTGCAGAGTGTGAGCCTGCTCCTGGGGTTAGCGCACAAGCAGCACGTGAAAGTATCTTGAAGGATATAGAGGCTATTGAATTACCAGCAGGTTACGCTTTAGAATGGCAAGGGGAACATAAAGCAAGTGAAGAATCCACTAAGTATCTATTTAAGAACTTTCCATTGGCTATTATTTTAATGATAGCGATTCTTATTCTGCTGTTTAAAGACTATAAGAAGCCTATGGTAATAATGAGCTGTATTCCGTTAATACTGATAGGGGTGGTGTTTGGTATGCTACTCTCTGGAAAGGAGTTTGGTTTTGTTGCTATTGTAGGAATTCTTGGATTAATAGGGATGATGATAAAAAATGGCGTGGTGTTGATGGAAGAAATCGAAGATCAGTTAGCCACTGGAAAAGACTCTATGGAGGCTTTGCTCGACAGTTCATCTGTTAGGTTCCGTCCTGTTATGATGGCGTCGATCACCACTATTTTAGGAATGATTCCACTGTTAAGCGATGCCTTGTTTGGCTCGTTAGCAGTAACTATCATGGGAGGACTGCTTGTAGGAACCCTTATTATTTTGATGTTTATCCCAGTCCTTTACGCGATATTTTTTGGGATTAAAATAGACAAGTCAAATGAAAAAACTAAAGCATAATACTATGGTGTCTATAAAGAAAGTTGTTGTTGCCTTAACGTTCGCCATGATTGGCCTAGCAACCTATGCACAGCAAGAAGTGTTGCAAGAGGAGGGCGAAGTAGTAAAACTAAGTTTAGAACTGTGTAGGCAAATGGCTCTAGAGAATAATATAGAGAACAATATAGCTAAGCAACAGGTAGAGATTGCTGACTTTAAAATTGCAGCATACCAATCGAATTATTTCCCTAAAGTATCGGCAAAGGGAATGTATTTATATAACGATGCGACTTTAGGGAGAACCATAACGGGGAGCGATATTTATAATTTGATTCCAGATGCTATGGTTGGGTTAATTCCAGAGGGGAGCTTGGCTTTTGTACCTGATATTCCACTTGAGTTAAAATTAAATGAAACCTATAATGCCTCTGTAGTAGTAGAGCAGCCAATTTATACTGGCGGTAAGATCAAAACGGCCCATAAAATGGCAGAAAAAGGTCGGGAAATGGCAGAGGCCAATGTAGCATTATCCGAAATAGAGGTGCTAGTGTTAAGCGACGAAGCTTATTGGAATGTGGTAAAGGTCAAAGCTTTAATAGAGAGTGCTGTGCAGTATAAAGAAACCTTAGAAGAGCTGCACCGAATGGTACAGAATGCAGTAGATGTAGGGATGACACATAGAAAAGATTTACTGTCTGTGCAGGTGAAGCTAAACGAAGCAGAGCTTAATTTAGCACGAGCAAAAAACGGGTATAAGCTTGCCGTTATGAACCTAAATCACATTATCGGACTTCCATTGCATAACAATACCGAAGTTGTCGATAGTTTCGAGGAGGAAACAAGTATTACGCTTCTCCCGGAATCGATGGATGCTTCCGATGCGTTTGATGTAACTTCACGTCCTGAATTCCACCTGCTTACCAAACAAGTGGAAATGAAAGAAAGGGAGGTGGATTTGGCTCGTAGTGACTTTTTGCCAAAAGTGGGAATAATGGGAGCCTATGGTTATACCAATGGGTTAAAGTTTAATGGTAGGAGCTTAATAGACGATAGAAGTCTATCAGCTTTGCTTTCGGTAAACATCCCTATTTTC
The DNA here is from genome assembly GCA_035302145.1 of Flavobacteriaceae bacterium. GTDB lineage: Bacteria > Bacteroidota > Bacteroidia > Flavobacteriales > Flavobacteriaceae > JAJYTI01. The sequence goes on from DATGSX010000024.1 coordinate 5,092, forward strand.
AATTGGGACGAAGGTCGGAATAAAGTCAACGAAGCAAAAATGGAGCGTACTATTGCCCAGATGAAGCTAGAGGATACTGAACAAAAAATGATGTTGGAAGCTACCAAAGCCATAAACGAATTAAACGAAGCGCAGTTGGAGGTGCAACTAACCTCTAAATCTGTAGAGCAAGCAGAAGAAAATATGAAGTTAAGTAAAGATAGATATGAGGCAGGAATGGAGACCTTGGCCGATTATATGGAGTCGCAAGCTATGTGGCAAAACGCTACGAGTACACATATTGCAGCAAAAGCAGCACTTCAGCTTTATAAAACCAAATACCTAAAAGCTACCGGACAGCTTTAAACCCTGAATAAAGCACTACAATAGCTTAGTTTTGTAATGGAGTAAAACCTCCTTGCCTTAAATACCTTCTAAAGGTTGCTATGGGTAGAACCTGAGTAGGCTTTTAGGATAGTAGGCCTAGTATTTCACAAATCTCATGGAATAACACTTGCTTTGCCTTGAAACCATATTTATCGAAGTTAGGGTTGTTACTGGCTGTTAAATAGCCTGGTTACTCAAAGAACACCTTCGGCTTAACCTTAAAAAGGTCGTACAAATCCCTGTGATTTTATGAAATATTTGTATCTTGTCGGGGCTGTCGATTTTGGGCAGTAACTACAAGATAATTACAAATATTAATTTCATAAAGCTTTGAAAAAATCAACTACTTCCTCACCCCAAATAGGGGTGGAATCCGAATTTCTTTTGCCAAAAATGGGTCAAAGTATCACCGAAGCTACCATCATACAATGGCATGTAGATGAAGGTGCTAGTTTTAACGAGGGTGATGTTTTATTGGAGGTGGCTACAGATAAAGTAGATAATGAGGTGGTGGCCCCTGCACCAGGAAAGTTGATAAAGAAGTTAGTACAAGAAGAGGATTTGGTTTTAATAGAAGCTGCTGTTGCCGTTGTACAATTTGAAGCAGCTAGCCAAAGCAGCACTGTTAAAAAAGAACAGACCACAACCACTTTGGCATCTTCTAGAAAAACTAAGAATATAACGCCAGCTAGACCAGCTGTTGCCCCTTCACCTTCAACCAGTCCAGTAACCACTTATACCTCAGAAGGAGATAGATATATCAGTCCTTTAATTCAGCAAATAGCAAGAACACACCATATTAGTTACGAAGAGTTGGCACGTATTCCTGCAACTGGTGCACAAGGACGCTTGCGCAAAAGCGATGTGCATGCCTATTTAGAGGCCGGACGTCCAGCACAGTTTGCACAACCGGTTGCTGCTGCGCCTTCAGGGTTTCAAGTTCCTGATTTGAAGTTCGATAAAGGGCATGGGAAAATTATAGAGATGGACCGCATGCGCCAAATGATTGCCGATCATATGGTGTATAGCAAACACACCTCTCCACATGTTACTGCTTATGTGGAAGCTGATCTTACCGAGATGGTGAAATGGCGTAATGCAGTAAAAGGTCCTTTCCAAGAAAAGTATAACCAGCGTCTTACTTTTACACCACTATTTGTAGAGGCCGTAGCCAAAGCCATTAAAGAGTTTCCAAACATCAATGCTTCCTTAGACGGGAAAAACATCATTGTAAAAGAGGATATTAATATCGGAATGGCAACAGCATTACCTACGGGGAATTTAATTGTACCAGTAGTTCACAATGCAGATAAAAAGAACCTAGTAGAATTAGCCACTGCTACCAATGAGTTAGGTGCAAAAGCTAGGGAAAACAAACTCTCTGGCGACGAGATTCAAGGAAGTACCTTTACCATAAGTAACGTAGGAACCTTTGGTAGTCTTATGGGAACCCCGATTATCAATCAGCCTGAGGTAGCAATCTTAGCTACAGGAGTGATAAAGAAGCGAGCTGAAGTTATAGAGAAACCGGAAGGAGATACTATAGAAATACGAAGCATGATGTATTTATCCTTGTCTTTTGATCATCGCGTAGTGGATGGCTTTTTAGCTGGGTCGTTCCTACGACGAATTGCCGATTATATGGAGGCGCCACGAAATGAAAACGAGTTTTAGTCAGTAAAAGAAAATAGTATAATAAAGAATGAGAGATATAGAAATACAAAAAGTAACCACTTCCCGCGTAAGCGAAATCGACTTTAATAACGTACCATTAGGTCGCACGTTTACCGACCACATGTTTATTTGTACCTATGCCGATGGCAAGTGGGGCACCCCAAAAATTAAACCTTTAGAGCTTATTCCTACCCATCCAGCCGCTATGGCCTTTCATTATGGACAAGCTTTGTTCGAAGGATTAAAAGCAACAAAGAGCCATAAAGGAGAGCCACTTTTATTTCGTCCCGATCAAAATGCAAAACGCTTAAACTATAGTGCGCGAAGATTGGGTATGCCAGAGTTTCCTGAAGATTTATTTGTAGAAGGCCTGAAAAAGCTAGTGGCTATAGATCAAGCTTGGATTCCACCGTTAGAGGGAAGTGCTTTATATCTACGTCCGTTTATGTATGCTAGCGAGGCCTTTATAGGAATGCGAGCAGCTACCGACTATAACTTTATCATTATTGCCTCGCCAGCCAATCCGCTTTACAGTGGAAGGGTGAAGCTTTGGGCAGAAAAAAATTACATCCGTGCAGCCGATGGAGGCACCGGATCGGCAAAAGCTGCAGGAAATTATGCAGCGGCCGTCCTTCCTACCGAGCTTGCTAAACAAAAAGGCTATGATCAAGTACTATGGTTAGATGCAAAAGAGCATTCATACATAGAAGAAGTAGGGACGATGAATATCTTTTTCCACATTGGAGATAAGTTTATTACGCCACCGTTAAGCGGTTCTATTTTGAGTGGAGTTACTCGAATGAGTGTGATCGATTACTTGCGTCATAAAGGACATACGGTGGAAGAACGAAAAATAACCTTAGATGAGATCAAACAAGCATCTAAAAACGGAACGCTAAAGGAGGCTTTTGGAACAGGAACAGCGGTTGGCATTGCTTACATAGAAACTATTGGCGATGAAGATGGCGATATTCATGTTTCTAACGAAAGCCCTATTGGCGAAGAGGTCAATGATTGGTTAAACCAATTAAAAATGGGGAAGACGGAAGATGTGTTTAATTGGATACAAATAGCAGAATAATAGGCTAAGAATATAAAGTAGAATATGAGTCAGAAAAAATTGAAGATAGATAAAGAGATTTTAAAAGGTGCTTATACGCATCTTGTCACGGCTATGGCCATGTCGGAATTGTATGAGGAGAACAAAGAAGTAACCTCCAAATATGTTCATGCTACCTCTCGAGGTCACGAGATTATTCAGTTGGCTATTGGCATGCAGCTATTGCCGCAAGATTATGTGTATCCATATTACCGTGATGATTCGATTTTATTAGGAATAGGGATGACCCCTTACGATTTAATGCTTCAATTATTGGCCAAACGTGACGATCCGTTTTCTGGAGGTCGCACGTATTATTCTCATCCTAGTTTAAAGGACGAAGACAAACCAAAAATACCACATCAAAGCTCTGCCACCGGCATGCAAGCCATTCCAGCCACTGGTGCAGCGATGGGAATGCAGTATAAAGAAAAAATGAAGATGCATAACCCCGATCAACAACCACCCGTAGTGGTTTGTTCTATTGGCGATGCGTCTATGACCGAAGGGGAGGTGTCTGAGGCACTGCAAATGGCAGCTTTGCATCAGTTTCCTATTCTATACTTAGTGCAGGATAATGAGTGGGATATCAGTGCTTACAAAACCGAAGTAAGAGCACAGAATGCTGCTGAATATGCTAAAGGATTTAAAGGAATAGAGGCTTTAAGTATCGATGGTACCAACTTCGAAGAGTCTTATACTACGCTACAAAATGTTTTAGAAACCATCCGTAAAGAACGCCGTCCATTTTTGGTTCATGCTACGGTACCATTGCTTAACCATCACACTTCTGGAGTGCGAATGGAGTGGTATAGAGATGATTTAGACGAGGCTAGAAAAGACGATCCTTATCCAAAGTTCCGTGCTTATTTACTAGAAAAAGGTTTTACCGAGAAGGAGTTAGATGTCATGGAAGAGGAAGCAAAAGCTCTAGTGCAAAAAGATTACGAACGAGCACAACAAGCAGATGAGCCTACCCCTGAAGATTTATATACGCATGATTTTGCACCAACTGAGATTACCGAAGAACAAGGTGAGCGAAGTCCTAAAGGAGCAGATTCTGTAGTAATGGTAGACTCTGCCTTGTTTGCTATAGAAGAAATAATGAACGACCATCCTGAGAGTTTGCTTTACGGACAAGATGTAGGAGCAAGGCTGGGAGGAGTTTTTAGAGAAGCAGCTACTTTGGCTCAGAAGTTTGGAGATCATCGTGTGTTCAATACCCCAATTCAAGAAGCCTTTATTATTGGCTCTACAGTTGGGATGAGTGCCGTAGGGTTAAAACCATTTGTTGAGGTGCAATTCGCCGATTATATCTGGCCAGGCTTAAATCAATTGTTTACCGAGGTAAGTCGTAGTAACTACTTATCCAATGGTAAATGGCCGGTTTCTATGGTATTGCGTGTGCCTATCGGTGCTTATGGAAGTGGTGGTCCTTACCACTCTTCGTCGGTAGAAAGCGTGGTAGCGAGTATTCGTGGAATTAAAATTGTATACCCAAGCAATGGAGCGGATTTAAAAGGATTAATGAAGTCTGCATATTACGATCCAAACCCAGTTGTTATTTTTGAACACAAAGGATTGTATTGGAGTAAAATGCCAGGTACTAAACGGGCAACTACCCCAGAACCTTCTGCAGATTATAGAGTCCCGATTGGAAAAGCTAATGTAGTACAAGAAATATGGAAGCAAGAAGGCGAGGAGACCCTAAGTATTATCACCTATGGTATGGGCGTACACTGGGCAATGGAGGCTACCAAAGAATTAGGTTTAGAAAAGCAAGTAGAAGTAGTAGACCTTCGTAGTTTACATCCGTTAGATTATGATACGGTTTTTACTTCGGTTAAGAAAACTAATAAATGTTTGGTGCTCACAGAGGAATCTACCGAAAACAGTTTTGCTTATGCCTTAGCAGGATCGATCCAAGAAGAGTGTTTCCAAAGCTTAGACGGGCCAGTAGCGGTATTGGGTAGTGCCAATGTTCCTGCCATTCCTTTGAATGCTACTTTGGAAGATACCATGGTACCATCGATAGAGAAAGTAAAGGAAAAAATCCTGGAAATAGTAGCCTATTAATAGTCAAGCCATTCATTATTCTATATTAAACTTAGGATTCTGTGCCACAAAGTATAGGAGTCCTAAGGATAGTATGGTATTTTGTAGACTTAAATGCTATTTTGTTCGTTAGATAGGTTACTAGTATATTTATTAAAGAAATAAAATTTTCTAAATTATGATGGGGAGACTTGCTTTTGTATGGTCGTTACTTTTTGTTATTTCTGCAAAAGCACAAGATAATTCACCGACAGCATTATTCACAAAGCTTCAAGAGAAATTACAGGAAGCCTATTCATTAACCTACGATGTGGAAACACAATATCATTATCGTGGTGAGGATAAGGTAATGCATACCCATTTCAAACAGAAAAAATTATCTTATGACCCATATGCTGGCTACTCGTTCTATAAAGAGATAGATAAAGACATAAAGATATACTATCACTTCTTGGAGCTTGGGGTCATAGAAGAAAATAAAAACTTACTGAGTGTGTTTGATCACGCTAATGACCCTACTTTCTCAAGATATGTGAACTCTTACACCAATGACTTAGACAATCTTTGGCGGCTAGCAAGTATAATGGAGAATAACAAAAACTCTTTTTCTTACGAATCTAGCGAAGTCATCGGTGGAAAGAAATATTATAAGTTTCGATTGCAAAACTATTTTTTATGGATAGATGCAGCCTCCGAACTGCCATATAAATTAGAAAGCTTAACTAGAAATGGCAGTGCATTAACTCGTTTATATCGCAATATTCAGTTCAATAAAAATATAGATACCTCTACTTTCAATTATCCTAAAAATGAAGGACATGTCTTAATTCATCGCGACCCAAATCCAAAACCATTAATTGGAAGTCAAGCAGCAGATTGGACGTTAACTGATGTAAAAAGGAAGACTAGAAGCCTAGCTGATTTTAAAGATAAACCGATGTTCATAGAAGTTTGGTCTTCGGAATGTAATCATTGTATTGCTTCCATACCTACGGTAAAAGAAATTCATGAAAATTATGGGCAGGCTATTCAAGTAGTAACTATCAATATGGATTATGATTTGAAAAAGGCTAAACAAGCTATTCAAGAACACCAATTACCATTTATAGTGTTGATGGGCGATGCCTCTTTTTATAGAGACTATCTTATTCGTTCTTTTCCAACGTACTTTGTTGTAGATAAGGATGGTGAAATATTACTTCATGAAAGCGGTGCTATCCAAAATCAAGCAAAAACTAAGCTTTACCAGATGTTGGATAAAGTGAGTGGAAGATAATTTCGTTAAAAATAAAATGCTCTTAATATTTAGATCCTGCTAAATATTAAGAGCATTTTTAATTCCAAACCGTTGGTCAAAACTATTTCAAGTTAATCTCTTTGAGGAGGATAAGCTTCTAGAATCTTAGCTACTATTTCATTAATTCTTTTTTCTTTTTTCTCCATGTCGGTCACTATCAAGTCGGAGTAGCCTATTCCTTGCCAAATCAAACTTTTCTTTTTTGCATCTAGAAAGTCTATAAACAAAGTTCCTTCGGTGCTTCTGCTTACTTGACTGCTAGGCCCAAATGGGTGATAGTATGGATGCCATCCCCAACCATAATAGTTTTGATAGATATCAACTCGTTCTTGTTCCTTAGTGTAAATCCCTATAATAAGTTGTGGGGATTCAGACTTTACCATTCCTTTTGCGGCTAGCTCTCTATCGATTGCACGCAAAATTCGACGCTTATCCAAGTCGGAGATTTTTGCTGCATCCACAGATGGTTTATGAAAAGCATAGGTGTTATAACTAGTAAAATCTATTTCTTTATCATAATCACTCACCACACGGATACCGCTACTACAACTACTTAGAAAGAGTGTCAACGATAAGAATACAATGCTTATTAAACGTTTCATAATGTCTGTTTTTATTAATGATATACGTTGAGTCTTAAAGCATTAAGTTACTTAAAAATATTCATATCTACCTTATTTGGCATGGTAATTTTAAGCAAAGAGTTTTCTTTCATCGCTCGTTCTATAGCAAAATTCGCTCCTTCATTGCGTGCCCAACTTCTTCTAGCGATACCGTTACTAACGTCCCAGAACAACATCGACTGCAAGTTTTTCTTTGATTCTTCGCTGCCATCTAGCAACATTCCAAAACCACCGTTTATCGATTCACCCCAACCAACACCACCGCCATTGTGAATGCTTACCCAAGTAGCGCCTCGGAAACTATCCCCAATTACATTATGTATTGCCATATCTGCTGTGTAGCTGCTTCCATCATAAATATTGGAGGTTTCTCGGTACGGGGAATCGGTGCCGGACACATCATGGTGATCACGACCTAATACCACTGGGCCTATTTCTCCTTTAGCGATAGCTTCGTTAAATCTTTCTGCAATTTTAATACGTCCTTCGGAATCTGCATAGAGAATTCTAGCTTGCGATCCTACTACCAACTTATTGGCTTTTGCACTTTCTATCCAAACGATGTTATCTTTCATCTGTTGTTGAATTTCTTTTGGTGCCCTTGCGCTTAATTCTTCTAGTACTTCTAGAGCTATTTGATCGGTTTTGTCTAAATCCTCTTCTTTACCTGAGGTGCAAACCCATCGGAATGGGCCAAATCCAAAATCAAAACACATTGGTCCCATAATATCCTGTACATAACTTGGATAAATAAATCCTGAGTTGTCCTCCTTCATTATATCCGCACCGGCGCGAGATGCTTCAAGAAGGAATGCATTTCCGTAATCAAAGAAATAGGTGCCTTTATCCGTGTGTTTTTTAATAGCTTTTGCATGCTCTCGTAGGGTTTCTTGAACTTTCTCTTTAAAAAGCTCAGGATTACTAGCCATTAGGTCATTGGCCTCTTCATAGGTGTACCCTAGTGGATAATATCCACCAGCCCAAGGATTATGGAGTGAAGTTTGGTCGCTACCGATAGAGATTTCGATGTTTTGCTCAGCGAAAGCATTCCACACCTCTACGATATTTCCATGATAGGCAATAGATACTACTTCTTTCTCGGCCTGTGCCTTTTTCACTCGTTGGCATAGGGCGTCTATATCTTCCTCTACAACGTCTACCCAGCCTTGTTTGTGTCTTGTTTCTATTGCTTTTGCATTTACTTCTGCACAAACGGTAATACACCCAGCTATATTTCCAGCTTTTGGTTGTGCTCCACTCATTCCACCTAGTCCAGAGGTTACAAAAACATTTCCAGTTGGTTCTTTTTTAATCTTACGGAATGCATTCAGTACGGTAATGGTCGTTCCATGTACAATACCTTGTGGCCCGATATACATATAACTACCCGCAGTCATTTGTCCATATTGGGTTACGCCTAGTGCATTGAATTTTTCCCAATCATCTGGCTTGGAGTAATTTGGTATCATCATGCCATTGGTAACTACCACCCTTGGAGCATTTTCATGAGAAGGGAATAGTCCCATTGGATGTCCAGAGTACATCACCAAGGTTTGCTCATCGGTCATGGTGGCCAAGTATTGCATGGTCAGTAAATACTGAGCCCAATTCTGAAATACCGCTCCGTTTCCTCCGTAGGTAATAAGCTCGTGCGGATGTTGTGCAACCTCATAATCTAGGTTGTTTTGTATCATCAGCATGATAGATTTTGCCTGAAGACTTTTCCCTGGATACGCTTCGATATCTCTAGCATACATTTTATAATCTGGTCGGAATCGGTACATATAAATTCTCCCATAAGTCTCTAACTCTTCTCGAAACTCAGGAAGTAAGGTTTTGTGATGTTTTGGATCAAAGTAGCGAAGCGCATTCTGCAATGCTAACTGTTTTTCTTTTTTGTTAAGTATTTGTTTTCGCTTCGGAGCATGGCTTACCGAAGTATCGTAAGGTTTTGCTTCTGGAAGGATATCTGGAATACCCTGTAGTATTTGCTCTTTAAATGTCATAGTACTTAGTATAAAATATATTAATTTACATGGTCTTTTTATCAAAACCATAAGGACAGTGTCTGCAACCACTTTTGCAACAATAACCACGTTTTAGGTGATACTGCTCGGTAAAGCACTTATATCCTTCGGGAGTAAGATAATAATCTCCATCCTCTATTTCGATTCTTTTTCGCTTAAAACTCATACCTACAAAAATAACATTTTTAAGAACATTATTTAAGTCGAGTTTCTATCATTAACTTATACGGACGTACAGCTTCCATATCTGGAGCAGAAACAGTAATAATCAATAAGTCGTCCTCTCTTATTGTCGGATTGTTTTGTTGAGTTATGCTATATTGCTCTAACTTGTCAATGTATTGAAAAAACAAAACGTTCTTTGGACTGGCACAAGAAAATAATGTCGTGAGTAAAACGGTATTAATGATTGCCAAGCATATTTTTCTGAACATAGTGGATGATGTGTTAATTAGTTGTTGTTACTGTTGGTTATCATATCGAAAACACACAATAAATGTAAGCTATCAAATATAAATAAATGGAATTATAAAAGTATTTCATATGGTGTTGAAGTAAGTGTAAGTGATACTAAATGATTACTTCAAAGAAAGAGAATAAGATAAAGTCGCTTAAAGCGAGAGAGGTTTAATAGTTAGTATACGTTTTATAATGACTTTTAAATTGTTAAATAGAGGTAATGTCGCCGAAAGAAACGTTAGGCGAAAGTTAAACATTAAGTCTGCGAGGCGATTATGTGTTAAGTTTTTAAAAAAAACTTTGCTATTCTACATGGATATTGCATCTTTGTTTACTAAATTGCAATATAGAGAGGTTACTATTAGGTTTAAATACAGAAAATATATACTTATTAATCCTCTTGTGTTTGAAAGTATTTTAACTATGTTTGTGCAATAAATAATCTAACCATTATGAAAAGAATTACCTTATTATTAAGCCTTTTGGCAGTGGCAGGGATGACTGCCCAGGAGAGTGAAACTCCATCAGCTTCTAAATCTGAAGCTAAAGCAATTAGCGATTATAACAAATGGTCCATCGATCTTGGTGCAGGTGTAAACAAGCCACTTCGCCCAATGAAGTCTGGATATTATACCAAAACCCCAGATTTTCTTAATGTACACGCTGGAGTACGTTATATGTTCAACGATAAGTTTGGTCTACAGGCTAATGCGTCATATAATGAGTTTAAGGAGGGAGGAAGCAGTCTTCCTTTCAAATCAGAAATGTGGAGTTACGGACTAGATGGTGTTGTAAACCTTGGAAACGTTCTTGACTTTAAGTCATGGACCAATACCTTTGGTTTACTAGCTCATGCTGGTGCTAGCTACTCTACTTTAAAAGGAAAAGAGCCTGTAAAATCAGATACCGATCAAATGGTAACTCTAAATGTTGGAATACAGCCTCAAATTCGTTTAGGAAATCGTGTTGCATTATTCTTAGATGCATCTATACATGGAAATGTTAAGCAAGATTTAGGATTCGAAGGACAGGCTAGAGGAAGTTCTGTACGTGGATTTGACGGCTACTTTATGACTACTACTGCAGGGATTTCTATCTATTTAGGTGGGAATGATAAGCATGCAGACTGGGTGTCGGCTGATTATGACGTAGAGAATATGATGGCTGATATGGATCAGCGTTTATCTAAAATTGAAACGGACTTAGTCGATAGCGATCAAGATGGTGTTCCAGATTACTTAGATCGTGAGCCAAATACACCTTCGGGAGTTATTGTGGATACCAAAGGACGTGCGATAGATGTTAATCAGAACGGAATTCCAGATGAGCTTGAAGGAGCTTTAGATCGTCGTTATGCTAGAGCTGGTCAAGCTACTACAGAGTCAAGCTCTGAAAGCGGTACCATCCGTGATTTAATAAACAACGGATATGTAAACGTATACTTTAAGTTTGACAGCGCACAACCAGAAATTTATTCTCTAGAGGCTATTAACTATTTAGCTACCTATATGAAAGAAAATACTGGAGCTAAAGCTGAGTTAATTGGTTATGCAGATTCTGTAGGAAATGCAGATTACAATGCTAACTTATCAGAGCGCAGAGCAAAAGCAGTATACGACATCCTTATCGCAACTGGAGTTGACGAAAGTCGCTTAACTTACACAGGTGGCGGAGAAGACGATTCTGTAGACAGTGAATCAGTACCAGCAAGACAATTAGTGCGTCGCGTTACTTTCAAGTTGAAGTAAAAAAATTAAATTAAGACACTAAGTCTAAATAATATAAAAAAGCCCTCATGTTAATTCATGAGGGCTTTTTTAATTCAAGTTCATTGGATTAATAAAATAAGTAAGCCTCCCAAGCATAATTACTAATGGATGTTTCATTATTAACTTTGTAAAACGCTTTTCAGTAAATTAGCTGATATACAAAATGTTTTCTGAGAAACTACTAGCTTTTATTCTGAGTTCAATTTATTTTTTTAAATAATCTTTACATTCAAAAAGTTTAGTTTTCTGGTGATGCTCAGATGTTGTCAGAAGTGTTTACTCGTAAAAAAATCAGATAAACTATCACTACTAAACGGATAAAATCAAAAACAAGCCTAATTCAGTTGTAACCTGCTGAATACCAGTTGTTATTGTAAAAACATAAAAAGAGACTCCCTGTTTCAAAATAGAGGGATCTGTATGGCGGGCGATTTGTTTCTCACTTTTCGTTTGGTATAGGTTCTTCTGCTATTCTGAACCATCCAGAAAATATCCAAGTAGCCAATTAAATGGATTCTGACCAAAGCTGCGATGATAGAGAATGCTTTTTTGCTTTCTGAGCGGACTTTTAAAAGATGTAAAAGTAGCTGAGCAATCAAAGTACACCATATCTGGGTCTTTATCCCGTTCTCGGTTTCAGAATAAAAGTAATGAAGTTGAAAGTTTTGTTTTAGTTATTTTAAATAACAACACTATATTCCATCTTAGCTTATAAAGAAGAGCAACTTCTTGGGCGGTTATCTCAAAATTGTTGGTGATAAACTGGTAGAGTCGTCCTTTTTCATCTATACTAGGTAACTTTACGAAGACAAAGTTTTTTATTTTCCTTTTTTTTCTTTGTAGTCCAAGTGGATGTGTTCGTCTTTCAAGACATCCGATTCCCCGTCCTGCAACTCATTTTCATACATCACGTTCTCGACCATGTGAACTGCATTTTTCTTCAAACGACAAACAAAATTAACCTGTTGCTCTGTCCATTTTGAAAATTGAAGGTAATGGTTATAGGCTCTGTCAAAGACAATCATGCTGTGTGCTGCCAAGCTTAGATGTTGTAAAAAGTTTTTGTCGTGTCTTTTTGCTTCGCTGATTTTTACAAACTCTGGCGTATCGCTGTCTGCATCGATCATCATATGGACTTTTAGCCCGCCTTTCTTCTTGCCGTCATTCTTGGGATTGCGCCCCACACCTTTAATGACATCAGAAAACAGCCTGATGGTACTCGAGTCAAAAATAAAGAGTTTGGAAAAAGAGACTTTGTCAATATGGCTGACCGACAAAGTTGATTTAAAATGCCTCATTTTTGTTATGCAATCCATCGCCAGCAGTACTCTTGGCAGGCGATTTATCCATTCCAAGATGGTTGAGTTTTCCATCCAAAGCCCGCATACCATCACATATCTCGCCCATTGAATCACAACCACTAAAGATACCAAACAGAAGGGTCACCAAGTGCGTCCACGAATCAAAAGTCTTATTAGTAATGGTCGGCATTGTGTTTGCGAATCAATAAAGCGAATTTGTCTTTGGGTATGAAATCAATAATTTGTTTGAAGATCGGCTGATCGACAAATTTCTTTTCTGTATTTTTATTTTTCCTATTTATCTTTTTGGTAGAATAAAAATATGAAATTAGGGGGAACCTTTTGGAATCCCCCTTTGCTTGTTTTTTTAATCGGGTAGTAGTGTTAATCAGTATATGTTTCTTCTCTAATTTTTATAATAAAATAACAGCGCCGTCGTAATAGATTTCTTCTGCTGAGAAATCTACTGAAATGACTTTATTTTTATGATAAAATAAGGTATCTTTGGTCTGATAACTGGGTGTTTTTAAATAGTGCTTGTTTGCTGGATTAATCAACTAAAATATAGTACTTTACACCAATTTTACAGTCTATCTACTTACCTACTTGTGAATTTTTCGGGTTAAAGTCTTTAATTCTTGGAGAGATTCTTGCCGGATTATTTATAATAGGTTACTTAATGGTAGTGGAATATTACCGTTAAGTAATGGAGAAAGATAGTTGATAAATTAATTATACAAGTTGATGAGTAAAACAATTTTAATTACTGGAGGCGCGGGGTTTATTGGTAGTAATCTTTGCGATTATTTTATAAACAAAAACTATAAAGTTCGTTGTCTAGATAATTTTGCAACGGGCCATCGCCAAAACATTTTACACCTAAACAACCATACTAATTTTGAACTGATCGAAGGCGATATTCGAAATATGGAAACTTGTGTAAAAGCGGTCAAAGGCGTTGATTACGTGCTACACCAAGCAGCTTTAGGGTCGGTGCCAAGATCTATTAATGACCCGATCACCTCGAACGAAGTGAACGTAAATGGCTTTATGAATATGCTAGTGGCCTCACGTGATGCAAAAGTAAAGCGATTTGTCTATGCAGCTAGTTCCTCCACTTATGGAGATTCTAAGAATTTGCCAAAGGTAGAAGATGTCATCGGGAAGCCTCTATCACCATATGCCATTACGAAGTATGTAAATGAACTTTATGCAGACGTGTTTTCGAAAACCTATGATATTGAATGTATTGGATTACGATATTTTAATGTGTTCGGACGTCGTCAAGATCCTAATGGTGCGTATGCTGCGGTTATTCCAAAGTTTGTCATGCAACTTATGAAACATGAATCACCTGTGATTAATGGAAAAGGAGATTTTAGTCGAGATTTTACCTATATCGATAATGTTATACAAATGAATGAGCTCGCCATGCTGACCGATAACCCGGAAGCTATCAACACAGTATATAATACGGCTGTGGGCGATCGCACTACATTAAATGACTTAACTCACTATCTTAAAGAATTTTTGAGTGCTTACGATGAAAAGATTAAGGATGTCGAGATACTTCATGGCCCAGAGCGAATAGGTGATATACCCCACTCCTTAGCAAGCATTGAAAAAGCTCAAAAGCTTTTAAACTATCAACCTACCCATAAGATAAGCGAAGGCTTGGAAGAAGCAGTAGCTTGGTACTGGGAGAACCTGTAACATTTTAGGCACAAAAGTAAGAATCAAATTGGTAGTAAAAAGCAAAACCACAAATTTGCAAAATCATACGTAATTTGAACTTTCTAAAATTCTTAGGTTTAAAATAGAAGATAGGCATAATGCTGAGAAATAAATTAGTGAATATTCGAATCGGTGAATTAGTAAATTAAGAAATAAAAAAGAAATCAGGTGAACTAGTAAACTGGTTCACTTCTTTACAAAATATCCTTATATTTGTTTAGTTAACTAACTTTAATCAACTAACCAAAAAGAATGTTTCCAAAAATTAATCCTACTACTACCCAAGCTTGGAAGAAGTTGGAAGATCATTTCCAAGCCAATAATCATCTTTCTAAGAAACGGGATCTTACTTTTTTTAAAAAAGAATTATGCAGTCAGTTTTTGGTAGATTATCAATATGGATTATGGAATGAGAAAACCGTTGCATTGTTGCTCGAACTAGCTCAAGAATGCAAGTTGCCCGATGCCATAGATGCCTTGTTTTCGGGAAATAAGATAAATGAAACAGAAAATCGTGCAGTTCTACACACCGCTTTACGCGATTTCTCGCCCTTGCCACTTTATGTAGATGGAACGAATATAAAACCTGAAATTCAAGCTGAGCGAGAGAAGATAAAGACATTTGTAGAGAAAATACATGCTGGAATAATCCTTGGAAGTACAGGCAAGAAAATTAATACGATTGTTAATATAGGAATAGGAGGTAGTGCTATTGGACCACGAATGGTGGTAAACGCCTTGGAGAAATATCGTAAACCCGAAATTCAGGTACATTATATAAGTAGCATAGAGGCAGACCCTATAGTTTCTTTATTGCCAAATTTGGATATGGAGCGAACCCTATTTTTAATTGTTTCTAAAACTTTTACTACGTTAGAAACGATGACTAATGCTTCCTTGGTAAAATCTTATTTTATTGAACATCTAGGAGAGGCTGCTTGGCCTCAGCACGTACTAGGTATTACCGCTAGTCCAGAGAAGGCAATGTCATTTGGTGTTCCAAAAGAAAACACCTTCTTATTCTGGGATTGGATCTGTGGTCGATTTAGTTTATGGGGAAGCGTCGGATTGTCTATTGCATTGGCAATTGGCTATGAAAACTTTGAAAAGTTACTAAAAGGTGCTGAAGAAACTGATATACATTTTAAAACACAGGAGTTTAGTGAGAATATTCCAGTGCTTCATGCCTTATTAGGAATTTGGTATACCAATTTTCATGGGAGCCAAACCTCGGCAATTATTCCTTATAACCATGCTTTGCGTGAACTAAAGCTTTATTTGCAACAGGCTGCCATGGAAAGCAATGGAAAATCGGTTGACCGAAATGGACATCCTGTTGATTATGCCACTTGTCCAGTGATTTGGGGTGAAGTGGGGAATGACGCACAGCATTCCTTTTTTCAATTACTACACCAAGGAACAAATCTTATCCCAGCCGATTTCATTTTGATTGAAAATCAGAGTCATAACTATCCTGACAGCCATCACTACTTGCTTGCTAATTATAATGCGCAAATCCTTGCTTTAACTGATGGGCGCGATAAACAAGCAACAAAAAAATATTTAAACAATCAAGGTATAAAAATCTCAGAAAACACTATATTGCATCGGGTTTTTCCAGGCGGAAAACCTGTTACTCCCCTTCGTTTACAAGAACTCACGCCTCAAAGCCTTGGTAGCTTATTAGCTCTGTATGAACACACCTATTTTGTTCAAGGTGTGATTTGGAACGTCTATAGCTTTGACCAATGGGGTGTGGAACTTGGTAAAACTTTAGTTAATACTTTAAGCTCAATAGAAACGAATTAAATCGGATTAACAAATTGAATATATTATGAAAGTTGGAATTACCTTTAGTGCCTTTGATTTATTACATGCAGGTCATATAAAAATGTTAGAAGAAGCAAAAAAGCAATGCGATTACCTTATTGTAGGTTTACAAACGGACCCTACCTTAGACCGTCCCGAGAAAAACCGACCTGTTCAATCAGTAGTAGAACGTTACATTCAGCTTAAAGGTTGCAAGTTTGTAGACGAAATTGTGCCCTATGCTACCGAGCAAGATTTGGAAGATATTTTACGATCTTTTGATATTGACGTACGCATCATTGGCGATGAATACAAACACAAAAATTTTACTGGTCGTGATTATTGCGAAGAGAAAGGTATTATGTTATATTATAATAAAAGAGAACACCGCTTCTCTAGCTCAGGGCTTAGGAAAGAAGTAGCAGAGAAGGAAAATGGTAAAAAGAAAGCGAATTAATACGAATGATGACGAATTAACGCGAATTTAAATTAAAATTCACACCAAACCTCTGTCATGCTGAACGACGATTCAGCATCTCATGTGTCGAAGATGAACTAGTTACAAACTGACTGTATTTTATGCGAAGGACTTATCACATATATTGGGTTTATATTCTTACTAATAAAGCGAGGGGAACTTTGTATATAGGTATGACTGGTGGAATGGATGATAGAATGGAAAGACATTTAATTGGAGAAGGAAGTGCATTTACCAAGAAATATAATTTAAATAAGTTGGTTTACTATGAAGAGTTCCAATATGTAAATGATGCAATAGCTCGAGAAAAACAATTAAAAAATTGGCATCGTCAATGGAAGATTGACTTAATTGAAAAAGTGAATCCTATTTGGGAAGACTTACATCTTTTATAGATGCATCACGTTACGAAGGATGAGATCCCGAATCAAGTTCGGGATGACAGGTCATTAAAAAAGCGGTCGGCATAATTCGCTTTCACACACTAACATTCGCTTCAATTCGTATCTAACCTTAATTCATATTTAATAATCACTAACTTAAACCCCCCATTATCATGCAATGGTACGTCCTATACGTAAATAGTCGAACAGAGAAGAAAGTTGCCCAGCGATTAAGTGAGAAGGGCATTGAAGTTTTCTGTCCAATTAAAATTGAAAAACGGCAATGGTCCGATCGAATTAAAAAAGTTGAAGTACCTTATTTTCAGTCCTATGTGTTTGCAAAATTCTCCTCAAAAAACACAAATTATGTTTTAGAAACACCTGGCGTTGTTCGCCGATTATATTGGTTGCAAAAACCTGCAATAATCCAAGAAGAAGAGATGCAAGAAGTAATGGCATTCTTTAATTCTCATCCCCAAATTGAGCACGTTAACTTTACCGAAGGTGAGTTAGTTCAGATTACCAGAGGCGTGTTAAAAGATAAAAAAGGCATCGTTCTTATAAACGATAAGCATCAAGTAACTTTAAGTATTCCAGCATTGGGCTGTGGTTTTAAAGTAAGGCTGCATAAAAATCAATTTGGGGAAATCAAGAAATAATTCCCTTATATACCTATCATCCCCTATCCTTATTTTAGTCCCTTTGGGACTGAAGGGACGAAGCTGTGATAAAGAAGTAGTTACTTGTTTTAAATTCACAAACTAAAACTGTCAATAAGTATTTCATTTTAACGATAAAAAGTAATTAGTTCCATATTGATAATAGTATCAAATATTTCACCTTGACCTTGTCTATTTAGGGTATCCTCAAATTGTCTTAAGTTGTTGATAGTCAAGGGTTAAAGTGAAGGTAAAGTGCTTTTAATACAAGGTATTTTGCTGTATTTGTATAAGATTTTGGATATGGTCGATTATACTTCTCAACATCAACTCAAATTTAAGGAATTCGGTAACCTTAATCAAATTAATTTAAATCCTAAGAATCGGTGGATTCAATTAGCCAAACACTTTCCTTGGGATGAATGTATATCTATTTTTATTCGTCATTTTTCTGAAAAAGGACGCAAAAGAATCAATCCAAGAGTGGTTATTGGAAGCTTAATAATCAAGCATAAACTAAATCTTAGTGATGAGGAAACAGTTATGATTATTGAGGAAAACCCCTACATGCAATACTTTCTGGGGCTTGATGAGTTTGCTCCAAAACCCTTGTTTTCCCCTTCTCTTTTTGTGGAATGGAGAAAAATCCTAGGGAACCAGACCTTTAATGAATTTGCTGATATTCTTTATAAAATCTGTAATTCGGATGAAGAAAAGAAGAGCGACAATACAGAGAATAAAGGTAAGATGAAACTGGATGCCACCGTTGCCGATCAAAATATTAAGTATCCAAATGATCTTGATCTTTTGAACAAGGCAAGAGAGAAAACCGAGCAAATCATAGATTTTTTATTTGAATATTTGCGAGAAGAGCTCAAGGTAAAACCAAGAACCTATCGAAAGATAGCTCGTCAAAAGTATTTAGCAGAATCAAAGAAACGTCAAAAAAATCGCAAAACACTGCGATCCTGTATCCGTTATCAATTAAATTGTCTTGACCGTAATATTCTCAGTATTAACAAAATGCTGGACAAACTTGGGTACTGTCCACTACCGGGTAAAATGTTATGGTATTTTTATGTCATTCAAACACTTAACGACCAGCAAAGAGAGATGTATGATAATAAATCTAATCGTTGTGATAACCGTATTGTCAGCATCGACCAGCCTTGGGTTAGGCCAATAGTTCGTGGTAAATCTGGTAAAAAAGTAGAGTTTGGAACAAAAATGGGGGTGGTACACATTGATGGATTTGCCAAGGCAGAGACCTTGAGTTGGGATGCATACAATGAAAGTGCTGACTTGATTCCACACGTTGAAGCCTACAAAGAATTGCGTGGACATTATCCTGAACTGGTGCAAGTTGATAAGATTTATGGTACTAACAAGAATCGAAAATGGTGCAAGGAAAGAGGTATAAGAATGACCGTAGCTAGAAAGGGATCAAAAACCCAAGCTCACCAAATATTAAAAAAGAAAAAGCAGAGATGAATTTAATGAAAGAAACCAAATCGAAGGTAAGTTTGGTCAAGCCAAACAAGCAAATGGTCTTAATAATATCAAAGCAAAATTAAAAGACACCTCTCATTCTTGGATTGGAGCTATTTTGTTTATCACCAACCTAGTTAAGTTTGCCGAGATACAAGGATTCCATTTTTAGAGTTTATGAGGAAACCCTAATTAAAGATATAAAACAATTATTTGGAGATAGGACCAAAATAAACATACAGAATGTAGAGAACATACCCATAGCTGCATCAGGAAAAAGAAAGTATATAATGTCCATGATTGATGAAGATGGTATGGAATTCGAATAATTTTAACCAATATCCGCTACCGCAAAGCCCCCTCTAGTGGTGTTGTAACCCACATTGAGCGAAGTCGAAATCGGAGTGAGTGGCTTCAATTGTACAAAAGCAAGCCTACCTAAAATAACTACTGCCTAGAATCTAAAAACTGTAACCTACAGAAATAAACTATCAATAATTAAGCAGTTAGAGGCCATAGTAAAAATGTTAACCAAAGTAATGACCGATTAATAAAACTAAACTCATCGATTCACGAAATCAGAAAAAAGTGTATATATTCACAAATCTTAAAATAAATCTTTCAGATAATAAAAATATCAAACATACACTTATGAAAATTACTCTTGTCGCTGGTGCGCGTCCAAATTTTATGAAAATTGCTCCGATAATTCATGCTATTGAAACAGCTAAAGAAAAAGGAGAAGATATTTCCTATAGATTAGTACATACCGGACAACATTATGATAAAAAAATGTCAGGAAATTTTTTCGAGCAATTGGACATTCCCTCTCCTCATGTAAATTTAGAGGCTGGGGGTGGGAGTCAGGCGGAACAAACAGCGGCAATTATGATAGGTTTTGAAAAAGAACTGCTTGCTAACCCCGCAGATCTGGTGTTGGTGGTAGGCGATGTTACTTCTACTATGGCATGCGCTATTACCGCCCAAAAGATGCACACAAAAGTGGCTCATGTAGAAGCTGGTATTCGTTCTGGAGACTGGAGTATGCCCGAAGAAATTAATAGATTGGTAACCGATAGTATCACGAATTACTTCTTTACTACTTCAGAAAAGGCTAATGAGAATTTAAGAAAATCTGGGGTAGAGGAAGAACGTATTTTTTTTGTGGGCAATACGATGATCGATACGTTGTTAAAACATAGGCCTAATTTTACAAAGCCTGCGGTATGGGATAAGCTAAATCTTAAAGAGAAAAATTATATCGTAATGACTTTGCATAGACCTGCTAACGTAGACCAAGAATCGAAGTTAAAAGAACTAATGGGCGAAATCATAAATAACACGCAAGAACTACCACTTATTTTTCCTGTACATCCACGCACAGCAAAAATATTGGATAGATTGAGCGTTTCTCATCCTCGATTACACAGGGTGGAGCCATTAAACTACCTTGAATTTAACTATTTAGTAGAACGAGCTAAAGCGGTTGTTACAGACTCTGGTGGAATAACCGAAGAAGCCTCTATTATGAATGTTCCTTGTATGACTTTGCGAAATAATACCGAACGCCCCGAAACTATAGAATTGGGTACAAATGCCCTTCTAGGAACCAATCCTAAGAATATTCGTCCAGCGATGAAGAAGTTGTTTAGTGGAACATGGAAAGAAGCGCAAGAAATCCCTAAATGGGATGGGAAATGTGCAGAAAGAATCGTGGC
>DATGSX010000025.1:0-11968 GCA_035302145.1 Flavobacteriaceae bacterium
TACAAATGCTCTGCTCATATTTTTTAATCAACTAACTTTCATTGAAATATACAAAAATTTACTTTAGTTGCTTAAACTAGCATTCTTAAGGTTAACCTATTGTTCAATTCGTGTTGAAAGCTATTTAATATACTAAAACAGTTATTTATTAAATTATAGCCTATAAGAGCTATAATCGAAAATATAGAATATATTAGCTATAATTACTCTAATGCATTAAGTCATAAAGGATGCTAGCAGTAATAAAAGGTGATATTATTAATGAATATATTCTAATGGGTACAGCTACTGAGCTTTACCTTGGCTATTGCAGTAGGGTTGGTAGTGTGTTACGCTGCATTTTTCACCTTATAGTACAATATCGTTTTAGCATCTAGTAAACCCTGGCCTATTATTTAAGTCCATTCCACATCCTCTAGCTTTTCTAGTTCTGCTACTAATTCAATAAGAGAGTCAGGATCGATTATTTCAGTGTTTATGGTTAGTACTTTATCCTCGCCTTTCACTATATAATCACCAGCAAAATATCTAATTTTCTTTACATCTGAAAGATTGATTTTCTTTCCTACAAACGGATCGTTTACTTTTAAAACCCCATTAACTAAAACTGCATATTGATAATAATGTTGGTAGGCATATAAAGCAAAATAAGCTAGGGAAATTATAAGCCAACCATACTTTATCCAACTGCTTTCTCTGCTTTCTACATTATCAATTAGCAAGTAAATAATAGAAAATCCAAGCCATACTAAAGCTAACACCAAGTTTGTTCTTACTCTTCTTTTTTTATAACGTATTTTCATTTTTTAAAATAAAAAAGTTCAATTCGCACTACAAACAAGGGAATTAACTCAAAAATATTGACAAAAAATGCTTTCTCCTCCCTTTCTGTTCACTATTTATTTTTTAAATTTCTGAAGCTGTTCGAATTGATCGACTTCTTTAATAATTTCTTGATTGTATTTTAAGGTCCATCCTAAAGAATTGGTTAGAATATAAAATTTAGCAAGTTCACTTATTAGCCTATTTTCAGCGTTCAATATTAAATTGGATGCTTCCACTTTCTTCATCAACCTCTTCCTAACATCCTCATTTATAGTGTTATAATCTTTAGCTTCAAATGGATTTAGAAAATCGGCTTGGACGTCGTAATACTCAAAATCTGGATATACTTTTATTTCTTTATTTGGAATGGAGGTGATAATTAACTCTTTGTTTTCTTCATCTAAAACATATTCTAGCTTGCTAAGATCATAAGCTATAGTGACATCTGCATTTACAATAACCAGCGCCTTTTTCTCTACGTTATATAAATTCGCAAACAAGGCTTTAGAGTTTTTATAAGTATATACTTTGCTGTAATGCCCTTCGGTTACAATGAGTTTGCTAACATTTTTTAATTGCTCTTGTATTAAGCTCGAACTCTCTTTTAATATCGCCTTACTTTCCTTTTTATCCTGAAAATAATTAAAGGCAAGCATAAAAGCTACGGTAATAACAATTCCTACTAAGATTTTTCTCATACTCAAAAATACATAATAAATTAACGAGAAGATTTAGAATATTTCTTAAGACCTACTAATAAGCTTTACTCTTTTCTTCAATCAACTACGTTCATCTGTTTGTAGTTTATAAATATAAGTAGCTTAGTTTATCTTATTTCACTTCATACTCTTTCACAAAAGATTAGATGGGAATGGCTAGCACTTTTATTTTTCGATAAGAAAACGAAGTCTTTGGTTTTCCCGATCAACACCCCCTTTACCGTTTCATTATCGGCATATCTAAGGCTAATTGGCGATTGTTTTTTAATCTGCTTTGCAGTGACTTCTCCGTAGTAATCCGCATAAAAGTACAAGTATTTAATGAACAACACCAAGAACGACACATACCTATACAAGTTAAACCAGCTTTTTTTATCCCAACCAAAAACCATTTTCGAATAAGTTTTCGGGTATTTCCTTCTCCAAACCGTATCTAGTTTAAAAATCATGAAAACCAACAAGATGGTTAATGCAGAAAACAATAGAATTTTAAAGTCGGAAAACGGTGCTATTAAAAAGTCGAATACATCGGAGTAATCAAAAACATTAATTCCAAAGGCTGCATATTTTTTAAAGTTGAAAAGCATACCTACTCCAACAATTATCAGATAGGAAATGGTAATAAACGATTGTAAATCTTTTAGAATGAATCCGTAGGTTCCTCTAATTTTTTTCTTTGCTTCATTGGTTAGTTTTATTTGGGATAGCGAAAAATATAGGCTTTAAACCCAATACTTAAGAGGGCCCCTATTCGGGCACCTCGGTTTTTAAAAATCCTTTTTAATAATCTCGTCCATACAGTATTCTGCAATGGCTGTAATCGTCAAAAAAGGATTTACTCCTATACTTGCTGGAACCAAAGCCCCGTCGGTTACATATAGATTTTTATACCCCTTTACCCGTCCAAAAAGATCGGTTGTTTTGCCCAAAACCGCCCCACCTAACGGATGGTAACAAATATCTGGTCCGTAACCTCCTTTCCACAACAAACCAGAAGGTGTACCTCCATTGGCTTTATTCATCTTTTTAATGAAATACTTAGCGTTGGTCACCGTATGCTTATAGCTTTCTTTTTCCCAATGAATTTTTATATCGTCCACAGCGGTATCATAATATATATGGCCTGGTCTTGGCACTTTATTTATAATCAAGTATAAAGCTGTGTACACCTCCATTCCCATAGGCAATGGCGATATTTCTGCAAAGAACGCGTGTTTCTTATCCTCCCAATTGTCTATACCCGAAACTGGAATGGTAGACTGTTTTACGCCGGTTCCTACACGGTAATTTGTTTCGGAAGCCTTATCTTCTACCCTATTAAACAGCGTATTCACCATATTCCTACCCGTCATAATATTTCCATTATTTCCCCAATAACCACCTAAAGTCGAATCAAATCTTGTCATATTCCCCTTGAATTTGGAGGCTAACAAGAGCTTGGTAGTACCTAGACTTCCTGCGTTTAGAAAGAGTCTTTTACAGCGAATTACTTTCTTATTTACTATATTACCTTGGGTATCGAGCACGTGAATAAAGACGTTATACCTACCATCGGACTCTTCAAAATAGGTTACTTCATGCAGGTCTTGAATGGTAAGTAAACCGGTTTGCAATGCTTTTTTTAAATAGGTTTTCTCTAAGCTTTGTTTTCCATGGTTATTACCATAGATTACTTCTTTTGCCAAAGCTGATTTTGGTACCTCCCCTTTTTCTTCTTTCTGCATGTATTCAAACGAATATACATTGGGCACTCTCTGTGTTTTAAATCCTGCCTGGTGTGCCTCGCTCTCTCCTACCCTTGCAAACTTATAGTAAGGCGTCTTTTTAAAATAGTCATCCGAAATTTCATTGACCTCCAATTCTTTCTCCGCTAAAGGGAAGTATTTCTCCCAAAACACTTCTACATCCAGTTCAGGAAAGATCTCTTTAAAGTATGCTTTTTTAGGTTGTACTGCCATGCCGCCATTAACCAAGGAGCCTCCACCAACCCCACGTCCGGCATAAACTTTAACGTTCTTAAAATCCATCCTATCAAGAACCCCGGTAAATTTTTTGCTAAAATGTGCGATGTTCATCATTGGCGCTTGCGTAGACTTCTTAAGCCAAGTGGAGTTGTTTTTTGGAGTGATTAAGTTCGAGAATGGTTTGTATGCGCCATCGTCCTTTTCCCAATCTAACCCCATTTCTAGCATGTGTACTTTTTTGCCCGCTTGCGTAAGTCGTAAAGCGGCTACCGCTCCACCATAACCCGAGCCTATCACTAAATTCTCTACTACTTCTTCATCTATCATAGACCATAATTCTTTTCCAAAAACACTAGGCATCATTAGTGCTGCACCCATTCCAGAACTTAATTTTATAAAGGTTTTTCGTTTCAACACTTTCTTTTTAAAAAAAACAGATTGTTTCTCTTATTTAAAACATTAATAAAGCATATATGCTAATAAATTTAGCCATTACTAACATTTAACTCAAACATCTCTTTATTTCCATGTCCATTCGAAACTCTAATAAAGCTATTAAACTACTCCTTATAGGCTTCTTTGCGCCCTTCTTTTATTATCTCGTCTATTTCCTCTTCTAAATCCGAATCCATTTCAACTTCGGTAGTAGCATAAAGTGACGAAACGGTAATTTTTGAAAAGAGTGGTAAATGATCGGAGCCTATATCAGACAGTATTTTTATCGCATTAACTTGAATCCCTTTCGAGCAAAATATAAGGTCTAGAGGAAATCTAAAAATGCTTGGTCTAACAGGAAAAGTGCCTAAAACGCCCCTACCCTTTCGCACATCTTTCAATTTAGAGATTTTAGCAAATAATCTGGAGCTTCTAGACCAGCAAACATCATTAAAATCCCCTACTACTATAGATGGGTATTTTGTGTCTCTTATTAGCTTTCCTAGCTTCATCAACTCTGCATCGTTTTGTTTTGAAGTAGGTTTTTCGGTTGGACTTGGTGGGGGTGGATGGATACCCCAGAAAACAAATCGATTCCCATCCTCATCCTCCAATAGTGCTTCAATAGAAGGGGTCTCGTCTGATATTAAAAAATGCTCTTTGACTTCTATAGCTTGCAACTTAGTGTAAAAATGCATCCCATACCTATTCTCCAAGGCTATTTTATGATGGTTAGGAAAATCACTTTCTATCTCCTGTAACGCATTTTCCCAATCCTCATTCGTTTCCGTGGTCAGTAAAATATCAGGATTTACCTCCTTCACTAACTTTATTAGCCTATGGTACTCCTTGTTCTTTTGCAACACATTGGCCGTAACAATCGAAATCTCTTTGGCCGACGTCTCATAACTTACAGGTTTCTTTTTCGTAAAAATAGAACTAAGGGGTACATACGGCCAGATGATATACACCTGGTAGGCAATAGCTATAAGTAAGGCTACCTGTGAAAGATAAAGTAAGGTACTCTCCTCTTCCACTAATAAGAAGCTAGCAATTACTATAGCTAACTGTAAAAACAACACTTGAATTCTAATATAATCGAATACCTGCACCGACCAATGCGTTATTCTAAACGAGGGTAGAAAACTCATTAAAAATAGTAGGAAGGATAGGATGATGAAAGTGGTAGTCATAGATAGCTACTTATTTAAAGTATATAACACAGTAGTGGGTTCGTAAAATTCATTTCGTTTTGAATGTACTAGTATTAACAATATAGCAAAAGGTGTTTGTTCATAGTTTGAATTCATAGCCATTTCTTCTTTCTAAAATATAAAAGCATCCCAATCACAATAACTATCATTATGCCCCACATAATAAAATAACTGTATTTATAATGGAGTTCTGGAATATGATCGAAGTTGGTTCCATATATCCCAGCTATAAAAGTTAAGGGGATAAAGATGACCGAGAAAACGGTCAAGAACCTCATAATATCATTCAGTTTACTGCTGATTGTTGTGTGATAAATATTCAGCTGGTCAGATAAAATCTCCCGATAGCTGTCGGAGGAGTCACTGGCTTGGCTTATATTATCTTGTAGCTCTTTAAAATGAACATAGGTGCTATCCGAGATAAGTTCCGACTCCATTTTAGCTAAGGAGAAAATCATTTCCTTCGCTGGTTTAATATTTTTACGAAGGAAGTTTAATTCCCGTTTGTAGTTGTTAATTTCAATAATGACATCTTGGTCGGGGTCGAGTAAAAGGTTTTCTTCTAAAGTCTCTATTTTCTCTCCCAAGAGGCTAATAACGTATAAATAGTTATCTACCACAATATCGAGTAACGCGAAGGTCAAATAATCCGTTCCCCCATTTTTTATTCTTTTTTTCTGTTTTCTTATTCGTTCGCGTACAGGCTCAAAAACATCACCTTTTCTTTCTTGAAAGGTGATTAGTACCGTTTTAGTTAAGATCAGACTCAAGTTTTCCACCATGATGGTTTCGGTTTTGGGATCCTGTTGCAGCATTTTTATGGTAATCAAGGTACAATTATCATAATCAATGATTTTCGGTCGGGCTTCGGTATTCATTACCTCAGCCATAACCAGGCTATCAAAGTCAAACACCGTGGCTATTTCTTCCATTAGCTTCAAGTTGTGAAGTCCGTCAATGTTCAGCCAGGTCACCGTATCCTCCTCTTTATACTTACTTATTTCCTTTACACTAGCTACAAGATCCTCTGTAAGGTTTTCTGCATCAAAGTCAATAATTCGGACCACTACTTGGTCCATTTTCTTTTTCCCTCTAAAGAATAATTCATCTGGCGATTGTCCTATTTCCTCTTTCTTTTTCTTAATAAACCTTGTCATATATTTCCTTTAATTGAACCTAATTATGCTAGCGCTTCATCTCTTTATAGCCTACTTCCTCTGCATTTGGTTGTTTAAAATACCACTCCTTTCTCAGTTAAATTTATAACTTATTACAAGAATTATCACGATACCTTTAAGTTATTTAAGCATTACTCATAAAAACATTAAGAAACCTCCTGCACCACATCTTATATAACATTAGCGCAGATAAGCCTAAGGGAAGGTGTTTTTTAGATAGTAGTAGACGGATATAAAATTGTGAGGGGATGAACTAAGGGCAATACTGTTTTAATTAATTTCCTTTTCAATCAAAGCCAATATTTCCTCTATTTTCGCCATCAATTTAGGGTAGTAATCATTATTCAAATTCCAGGACATGGCTGCAAAACCAGTCATATGTCCTTCATATTGCACCGATTGTAACAAATGAAGTGGCCCCTGTTTAAATTTTGTTCGTTTAATCCCAAAATCCGCAAGGCTAGCACCTAGACCCAATCTTAAGTTTGCTTTGTTTCTTACCATCTCTATCGTTCTCGAACGCATGTTTAAAAGTTCTTGTTCTTGCAGCCGAACCCGGTAAAGAATACCACTCCAAGAGGATAATAAAAACTTCAACTCGTCATTGCTGAAGATGGACAGTTTCCCTGAGTGGATAATCTCATCTATAACCCCTAGATTTGAATCACATTGTACTTCTATGGATAAAGAATTGATCATTAAGTTTCCAAACTCTTTTTCGGTTATTTTAGGAGCATCTGGTCCAATAGTTTTGTCTAATTATTTTAAATAGGTTTATCATGAATTAGTGTTTAGTCATTAGAACTAATTCTAATTACAGCGAAAGAAGGAGTAAAAGCTCCTCTATATTAAGTTTCTAAATAAGGCAACTTTAGTATTTCTAGTTTACATATTCTGCTTCCAACAAAGCGATTAGCTCTTCTGCGTCGGCAGTTAGCTGCGGAAGCTCGATATTGGATCGGATATCATAATACGCCTGTAATCTAATCAGGCTATTAATCACTTGCTTCACCTCTCGCATATCCTTTGTAAGCACCTGCAAGTCACTAGCTTTACACTTTAGATACTCTGGTTCGAAATAGTACTGGAACCCCACAAACTCGGGGTTGTTCATTTTTACAAGGACCGTTTTTCGTAAGGCACTAATATTGTCATAATCACTATTGACTACTTGGGAAATTAAACTTAAGGAGACTTCAGATTTGGCTTTGTCGTTTAAATAGTCCTCATCTAAATGATGGGTAAAGGCATCGTATTCTCCAATTTTCTTCGATATGGAAATGTCTTCTATATACTGTAGGGTGCCAGAGGTTTTCATATGGTCAATAGTCGACCTACTCCACCTATAGGGTCGGTATAAGATATTCCAAGTAAAGCATAGAAAGTCTATATTGGATATATCCTCCACATTTTTGTTGTGCACTGCTAAAGCCAGGCTGTCTATTTTTTCAGAAACATTGTCTATAATTTTCCAATTGATAGCTACCATCGCTATATCGGCTTCTAAGTCTTTGATATATAGTTTGGCGTGTTCTGCCACTTTTTGTTGCCGAATTTTCTTTTCATTCCAAGTATTGATTTGCAACGCAATCAAAATACCAATCACCACGAGCACTATCTCGCCAATAGCGTACACCAAGTACTTTTTGAACTTATTTTCATTCAATAAAGCATGCCTCAATTTTTTAAAAATAGAAATCATTTGCTTTCTGGTTAGGCTTTGGATATATCTTAAAGCACAGATAAAAATACTAGGTATGCTTTTGCAAATCTAGGTGGGGAAAGTAGGTGTTTTAATCCGCATAGTGCTATTGCTACGTTCTAGCTTGCATGTTACACACTAAATTAGGGAATAACGATGGAATACCTACTAGGCAGCATCATAAAATCATCGAAAAAACACCCAAATAAATCAAAAGATAAAACAAAAGCTCCACAGCATTTCTATGGAGCTTCTTCACTTAATTCCGAATAGTTAACCCGTTATTTTACTTGTTTTATTATCCAGTCTGCAATTTCTTGTAAGGCTGCTGTAGAAAAAGTTTCTTCAATGCTTCCATACTCATCTGGCGAGCCTGTTATACTTTCTTGAAATAAGTGGTTTAAATTCGCTAGCTCTTTTACGGTGGCATTTGGATTGCCACCTTTTTCCAATGCCTTCCTAATTCCTTCTAAGTTTTCTTTTGGGGTTACTTGCAAATCCTTTTCCCCATTAAGTGCCAAAACCGGACAGGTCACTTTTTCTAATACTGGAGCAGGATCGTAGGCAATAAAATAGCGCATCCACGGCGAAGCAATTTGAGCAACCTGCATGCTAATAAACTCTTCCTTATTCATCCCTTCAGGTAGCATATTGCTCGAATCCTCTTTTATTCTATTAGATAAATAGCTTGTTACGTCATCTTCTAGTTCTTCTAGGCTTTCTGATTGCAGCATTAGGTCATAAATCTTTCTGTTGGTAGCTGCATTTTCCAATAAAGTTTCCTCACTAAGGCCCATAGCTTTTCCGATTTGTTTGGCTTGCTCCATCATCAATTCGTCTACTCGAATCCCTGGCGCTGCTAACAAAACAAGAAAGGCCACATCGGTAGACTTACTTGCCACCATAGGTGCGATTAAGCCTCCTTCACTATGTCCAAGTAACCCTATATTAGTCTTATCTACTTCCTCTCTCGTCTTTAAATATGCTATAGCACTTTCTACGTCCGTTGCAAAATCGGCCGACGTGGCAGTGGCAAAATTGCCTGTCGACTCGCCTACCCCTCTATCATCAAAGCGTAATACTCCAATGCCTTTCCTAGTTAGATAGTCCGAAATAACTAGAAATGGCTTATGACCAGCTATTTCTTCGTCTCTATTTTGTGGCCCACTACCTGTGATTAAAATAACTACCGGATAAATCCCTTCTTTTTCTGGTAAGGTTAAGGTCCCAGCTAAGGCCACGTTTGCATCGTGGTTATGAAACACAACATCTTCTGAATAATACGGATACGGCTTGGTTGGTTCTTGTGGTCTTCGTACCACTTCTTTCTCTATAGCCTCTCTCGATAAATCTAGCGGAAGCTCTATTCCACCTTGCTTAAACCTGCCAACCATACGGTTATTCTCATCTAAACTACCAGTATACTGAATAGCCGCACTTGAAATTTCTAGTTTTACTACTGCCTCCTCATAGGTAGTAGTTGCAACAGGAATACCAAATGCCCCTTGGTCGGGACTGTCCATAGTGGCACTATATACCCCATCCGATTCACTTATATGAAAAACTATCGGCAATTGAATACCCTGTACTTTTAATAGCCCGTGCCATTGCCCAGTAATGTCTTGTGCATAAATCGACAAGCTTGTCAGCATGGCAAGTGCGAAGAGTAGCGTCTTTTTCATCGTTGTTTAATTTAAATAGTGAATTAAAACTTTAGACAGCACCTCAGCAAGTAGAATAGACAGGATAAATAATGCAATGGGGGTGTTACCTTTTGCATTGGAAGCCACTTTAAACCCATTGTATAATAAAGCTATATACCAGATTAGAAACACAATGCTAATAAGGCCAAACCCTATTACCAAAAGTAAACTCGACGTACCCACTTGTTCTATCATTTCTGGATTAACCAGTTGCATAATCTCTTCACTCGCTTTACTCATGGTGTTATTTATATTACCAAAAACCATAAAGTAATATGGAATTCTAGCTACCATAGCTGCAGTAAGGATATCGATTAATCTTGTTTTATTATTGATATACTTCGCAGATAGAAATAGAAACAATACCAAACAAAAAATATTGATGGCATTATCTATTAATACTTGATAAAACGAAGTGCTAGGAACAAAATGCATATCGAGCACCCCATCAAATCTACCCTGGAAAGCAGCTCCAAGAAGAGAACCGATTAAGGTAAAAGCAACCCCTACTATTACTAAGGTCTTTTCTGAGTACCTCTCAAAAGGTCTAAATAAAATTGTTTTCATAGCCACTTATTTTTGAAGCTCGTTAATTTTCTCAATAATGTCGTCTAGTCTATTCCTTACGGTTGGATAGCTTTTTCCTATTTTTTTTGCAATGTCTTTCAGGCTGCCACTCAAAAGGAAGAACTCAAAGATAAAATCCTGGTCCTCTGGAGATAGCTGGAGTAAGATGGGAAGGGAATAACTCCCAGAAATTACCGTATCGCAATTAGAACAAGATAACTGACTTACCATTAGAGTCTTTTCACAACTTGGACATACTACAGGTAGTTTTTTCATATTCAAGAGCTTTGTTTGGCACAAAGATAAACACATTATTAATAATAACAATGAATAACTAAACAATATTAAATATGATATGAATTAAATCAATATTTAAATCAACTTACTAAACAACACTAAGTAATCTATAGGAGTATTTTATTTTGTTCGAATAACCCTAGAATGCGAGAAAAACAGTCTAGGAGCTTTTTAATTGATTAAAAACAAATAGAAGTATTAATTAGTGGGTAGGATTCGGAATAGGGAAAGTAATAGAATGGCAAAAGAGTTTTAATCTAAGTGAAACCCGTGTTCTTCAGGGAGTTTTAATTTATGGATAAACGTATTCCATCGTGGATCGCCCCAAAGATTTTGCATGGCTGGATAGTTTAGAACTCTTAACAGGGACGAGTCCTTGTTTTCGTAGGCAAGCTCTAGCCATTTAAAGGCTTCGTCTTTATCTTTTCTAAATGCATACACATCGGCAACGAAAGGGCGTTCTTGGTCTCCCCACTCGGCAATAAAATCTTCTAAAAGCTGGTTGGCTTCCTCTATATTTCCCATAGCAAAGACGGTGGGACATATTTTATAGGCACGCCAGAATAGATGGTTGTCTTTTTCAATATACTCCAAAGAGTTTTCTGGGTTCCCTAAGCTTAATTGAACGGTTCCCATCATCCCATTTCCCCACCCTGAATTTGGGTGGTATAGCAAGTATTCTCTCAGGCTTTCTTCGGCCTTTTTATAGTTACCATTCATCCAATAGTTTTGGCTCAGCATAAGGTAATGGTTGTTATTTAGAGGATCTAGCTCTATAAGTTTTAAGGCCAAGTCAATGGCTAATTCTGGTTTTCCGCAGTATACTGCAAATTCAGCTTTAGCAGTAATAGCTCGGGGGTTATTCGGTTCCAGTACCAAGGCATTTTCCAATAGCGAATTAGCTTCTTCAAAATTCCAAGCAGCATTCTCTAAAAAAGCAAGCGATATATAGCCCAAAACAGATTCGGAATCTAGTGCTATAGCTTTTTTCGCTGCAAGCCTACCTTGCTGCATAGCAAGTTCATCGGGCATAGTAAGCAAGGTATAGCCTGCTTGATAATATAGGTAGCTCAAATCCGCCCATGCAGGGGCATAAGTACTATCTATGGCAATGGATTGCTTAAGGAGCTTAATAGCATTAGTATTGCTTTCTGCTGAGTTTTCAACGGTCATCTGCCCAGCTTGTATATACAATTTATACGCATTCATGTCGATCGTTTTAGCGACCAATTCCGTATCAAAAAGCGCCACTTTTAACTGCTCTGTTACTTTCATAGCAATCTCCCCTTGTACTTTTAAAATATCTTCCATATCCCTATCGAAGGTTGCCGACCATATACCAACGCCAGTCATCGCATCGATTA
>DATGSX010000026.1:0-10796 GCA_035302145.1 Flavobacteriaceae bacterium
ATGACAAATTATGGACTCCTCCGAGAGCTGGAAACTTACTGGAAGAGCCCATGTATCAATCTAAATATGAATTTAAATTAATAACACAAAAGTATGAAAACTTTTACTTTTTGGCTAGTTACTTATCTTAAGTATAGCCTAATTCTTGCTATGCTATTTAGTAGCATAGGGAGTTTATATGCCCAGGACCATAGGGTTTCGGGAACTGTTTCGCATGAGGGCACTCCTTTATTAGGTGCCTCAATAATGATTAAAGACACCCAACGTGGTACTACCTCCGATATGGATGGGTATTTTGAACTACAAACCCAAGACGACGATGTCTTGGTAGTATCCTACTTAGGCTACAAAACAAAAGAAATCTCTATTCAGGGAAGAACCACCATACACATTGAACTAACTGCCGATGCTGATATGCTAGATGCAGTAGAGATTACTGGTGGGTACTACTCTTTAGACGAACGTACCATGACCGGTAACGTCACCAAAATAGACACCGACCAGTTGGAGCAACAGGTTGTTCACAGCCCATTGGAAGCTCTGCAGGGTAGAGTAGCGGGGTTGGAGGTGCAGACAAGATCAGGTTTGAGTGGGCAGGCGCCGTTAGTAACCTTGAGGGGGCAAAGTAGTTTAAGGGGCATAATGGCTAATTTACCACTCTATATAATAGATGGGGTTCAAATTGATAATGCTGAAATAAGTTCTTTAACTCAATTGTATTCTGGAACTGGGATAGATCCGCTTGTCACACTTGATCCATCTTTAATCGAAAGTATCGAAGTTTTAAAAGATGCTGATGCCACAGCCATTTACGGTTCTCGTGGTGCAAATGGCGTTATTATAATTAATACAAAAAGAGGTCAAACAGGCAAAACCAAGTTTGAGTTACAAGCAGAAACGGGGGTGTCTTGGGTTGGGAAGTTTATGAAGCTTATGAATACCGATGAATACTTAGAAATGCGTCGCGAAGCTTTTGAAAACGATGGGGTAGAACCCACCGAATCCAACGCCCCTGATTTGCTGTTATGGGACCAAAATCGATATACCGATTGGCAAAAGGAGCTGATAGGGGGTAATGCTGAGTTCCAGAAGTACCAAGCCAGCGTGAGTGGGGGGAATGAGCAAACCTCGTTTCTACTTTCTGGAGGCTTTCAAAAAGAAACCACAGTTTTTCTAGGAGACTTTGGTTTTCAAAGCAACAACTTACTAGCAAATATAAACCACCAATCTTTAGATAATAAACTACAACTAAACACTTCCATTAATTATGGTTATCGTAAGAGTAACTTGTTTGATGCAGGAATATTTGTAAATAATGGTATACGTTTAGCTCCGAATGCTCCTAATTTATTTGATGAAAATGGAAATGTAAATTGGGAATTGGATGAGTTTGGGAATCCAACATTTGATAATCCAATAACTGGATTAGCTAATCCTAATACTAATAGAATACAATCGCTTCAGTGGAACGGTAGTATTAGCTATAATTTTTTCAAAGACTTACATGCAAGGGTTAACCTAGGATTTAACCAAATAGAATATGATGATAAGCAGTTGACATATAAGAAAAATTCAAATCCTTTATATATGTCATCTGCACGCTCTATCACTAATCAAAGATTAATAAATAGGAGTCATCTTTTGGTTGAACCTCAACTTAAATATAGTCTTGATTTTAAAAATCATAGAATAAGCAGTTTAATAGGTACAACTTTTCAAAAAAATGAAAACTTTAATAAATATCTAAGGGGACAAGGTTATTTTTCTGAATCACAAGTTGGTAATATAGCTCTTGCACAGGAGAAAAATATATCAATGGATAACGCAATTAAGTATCGTTATGCAGCATTATTTGGACGTATAGGATATTCCTATGCTGATAAATACCATCTAAATTTAACAGGTAGGAGAGATGGTTCTTCTCGTTTTGGAGAAAAAAATCGTTTTGGAAATTTTGGAGCAATTGGAATGGCATGGGAATTCTATAAGGAAAAATTTATAAACGAGAATTTAGTTTGGTTAAGTTTAGGAAAAATTCGAGGTAGCTATGGTAGTTCAGGAAGTGATCAAATAGGAGATTATCAATATAGAAATACTTATAGGACTATTCCTTTACATGGAGGTACTTTAAGTAGTGGGGGATTAATGCCGAGTAGATTATATAATCCTTATTACCATTGGGAAAAAAACACTAAGTTAGAGTTAGCCTTAGATATAGGCTTATGGGAAGATAAGGTGTTTTTAACTTCTAGTTGGTTCAGGGAACGTACCGATAATCAATTGATTGGAGTTGATTTACCTATTTTGACTGGTTTTACAAGTGTCTTAGGAAATTTCCCAGCCATGGTTGAAAATACAGGATGGGAGTTTATATTACAAACAACTCCAATACAGACTTCTGATTTTATATGGAATTCTAATCTAAACTTAACCCTCCCGAAAAATAGATTGATAGATTTTCCTGATTTAG
Source organism: Flavobacteriaceae bacterium (assembly GCA_035302145.1). Taxonomy (GTDB): domain Bacteria; phylum Bacteroidota; class Bacteroidia; order Flavobacteriales; family Flavobacteriaceae; genus JAJYTI01. The sequence continues at coordinate 2,471 of DATGSX010000026.1, forward strand.
AAAACTCTAGTTATGCATCTATATATGAAATTGGCAAATCTTTAAATATTCAAAAACTATATCATTATACAGGTGTTGATTCAGCTACGGGAAAATATACTTTTGAAGATATAAATGGAGATGGAGTCTTAAATGCAGAAGATCAAGTAATAATAGCTGATTTATCACGTGAGTTTTATGGAGGATGGCAAAATAATTTTCAATATAAGAATTGGAGTTTGTCTTTTCTATTTGAATTTGTAAAACAAAAAGGAACTGATCCGTTGGTATCGTTTGGTACTGCAGGTGGCTCATATAACATGCCTGCTGAGCTATTAGATCGTTGGCATTCTTCAAATTCAAAGGGAAAATATCCAGCTTATACTCAGAATTTTGATGCTGATTATTATAATTATATAACGAGCGATGCTATTATTGTGGATGCATCTTTTGTACGTATGAAATCTTCGTCATTAAACTATCACTTGCCAGTTAATGTAATACAAAATTTAGGTATACAACAAGCGCAGGCATATTTTAAAGCGCAAAATTTATTTACACTTACTCCTTACAAAGGATTTGATCCACAATATCCATCAGGATTAAATCTGCCTTCCCTTATGAGTGTGCACCTTGGCGTAAAACTAACCCTATAAAATTAAACTATTATGAAACGAATTTTATTATTTCTACTACTTCCTGTAATATTAATGTCTTGTGATGAATTTTTAGAAATCGAACCTAACACAAGCGAACTAGATACCGAATTGGTATTTCAGAATGATAATACTGCTATAGCTGCTTTAGAAGGTGTTTTTCATCAATTACAAGAAAATGGATTTGCCAGTGGTAATATACAAAGTGTAACTTTTATTGGAAATATATTGGCAGATGATGCTATAGATTATAACAATACCGATGAGAGGTATGATTTTTATACCAATTCGCTCCGAGCAGATAATGGGACCAATTATAATATTTGGAGCTCTGCTTACAAGCAACTTTATAATGTCAATGCTTTATTGGAAGGTATAACGGATAATGTAGATTTATCTGAAACCACCAGAAATAGAATAAAGGGAGAAACAAAATTTATAAGAGCCTATATTTATTACTATTTAGTGCATTTATACGATGAGGTGCCTTTGGTTTTATCTACGGATTATCACGTCAATAAAAGTTTACCACGTACTTTTATTAGTGAAATTTATACCCAAATTCAAAAAGATTTAGAAGAAGCGTTAGTATATCTACCAGAAGATTATGTGCATAGTGAAGGCGAGCATATTCGCCCAACTAAATATGCAGCTTATACTTTACTAGCAAGACTAGCTTTGTGGAAAGAAAATTATACTCAGGCGGTTAATTATGCTAGTGAAGTCATAACTTCAGGAAAATATGAACTTTTGACTTTAGATGAAGTATTTAAAGCAAATAGTCGAGAAAGTATTTGGCAATTAATACCTGTGGTACCTAATACAGGAGCTAATGAAGGAAATCTATTTATATTAGAAAACAATCCAAATGCACCGTATAATCGTTCTTCACAAACTTTCACCGAAGACTTTTTATCCATTTGGGATGCAGATGATTTACGTTATCAAAACTGGATAGGAGTCTATACCGAAGGTGATGAGAATTATTACTATCCATTTAAATACAAAATTAAAAATGGAGGGGATTCGGAAGAGTATTCTATGGTTATGCGATTCGCAGAACTTTACTTAATCCGAGCAGAAGCATATGCTAAAAGTGGTAGTCCACAGTTGGCATTGGATGATTTAAATGCTATTCGAAACCGTGCAGGCTTAGCAAATTGGACTATGGCTGATATTTCAGACATCGAACAAGCAGTACTAGACGAAAGGCGAAGAGAACTCTTTAGTGAATGGGGGCATCGATGGTTAGACCTTAGACGTTTCGAAAAGATTGATGAAGTGCTAGGACAGAAGAAACCGACTTGGAAACCTCATGCCAAACTACTACCCATACCAGAACAAGATATACTTAGAAATCCATTTTTAACGCAAAACCCAGGTTACTAAAATCATGAAAAGTTTAAAATACTGTCACCTATGCTTAGCTATTTGGCTAGGCATATCTAGCCTTAGCTGTGCACAAAATAAAGCAACTTTTGAGCTAGCAGAAGATGAAAAATTGATAGAATTTACTACGGATCGATTTACTTTACCTAATCTACACGTTACTCCTGACGGGGAATCCATTATATTTGATGTACTAGGTGATATTTACCAAGTACCTATAGAAGGAGGTAAAGCCGAGGTATTATTGCAAGACAACAATTGGAAACGCGGAGCTAAATTATCACCAGATGGAAAAACACTAGCTTATGTAAGCGATGAAACAAGACAGTTTCAAGTGTGGACTATGGATTTGGAGACCAAAAAAAAGAGAGTTTATCCTATCGTGGATACAAGACACCTCCCTATTTATGCCTATTGGAAAGATGATAGGAATTTATTAATCCCTAGTAAAGAAGGTTTACAAACCTTTGATGTTACTACAGGAAAAGGACAAATAATACGTCCTGCTTTGGAAGATGAAAAATCTCTAACACATGTAGTAAATAGAACTATGAGTGTCAGTAAATTTAGTGAATTTGCTTATTTCCAAAAAAATGGAGTTTTATGGGCATATGATATAGAAAAAAACATCGATTTATTTATAGAACCAATTCCCGATAAAGCCTATTTAAAATCTATTAGAGGTTCTGAAAATGGACAGAATCTTTTGTTTTATAAAATGAATCCAGAAAATAATGCAGACCAAAATTTAGTACATTGGGATCTAACAACAAACAATTTAAACGTTCTAAATACGACACGAACTCTAGGGAATTCCACATCTTTAAATTACAGTTTTGACTTTATAGATGATACCACTATTGTTTTAGATAAAGAAGGTGAAATTGTTCGAATGGATATAGAAACTGGGGAATATGAATCGATTCCTATAGAATTAGAAGTGAAAAAAGTAATTAAAAAACCTTTACGCAGAAAATCCCAATATATCAAAGATTCCATCATCACCGCAAGTGTACTACGAAATCCAGTTACTCAACCAAATTTAGACACCATTTATTTTGGTGCTTTTGGAAAGTTGCACTCGTATGCGAAAAGTACAGAAGTGATAACAGAAGTTTATCCTGAAAAAGATCGATTTGAAGTTTCTCCAAGCCTATCATCTGATGGAAAATATCTAGCCTATACTACATGGAATGATGCTGAAATGGGGCATGTGTTTTTAAGAGAAATACGTACTGGAAAGGAACACCAACTCACAAAAACTCCAGGCAGATACATCAATCCTACATGGTCACCTGATGGAACAACAATTGTTTTTGTAGCCGATGAAACCGAAGCTAAAATGGGCATCCCAAATCAAATTTCTGGATCTATTAGTCTAGAGTATCAGCTAACTATAAAGTCAGTTGAAGTTATTGACAATTATATTAGTAATGATATTATTGAAGTATATCCTAAAACTAGTTTTCCAAATAGATTTTATCCTATACCTGTTTATAATCCAAATGGGAAGAGTTTATATATTACAACAAGAAATCGTGACAAGGATTTACCCATTCTAATTGAAATTGATTTGAAGACAAAAGAAGTGTTACAAGAAAAATTAATCCCTTTTAACATAGATGAGGTAGTAGTTTCACCAAATGCAAATCATATAGCTTTTATATATAATGAACAGGTATGGATTGATTTATTTCCACATACGATAGATTTAAAAATTTATGAACATGAAAGTCTTATACCCATGAAAAGGCGCTATAAAGGCGGGTATGTGACTAATATTTTATTGCCTGAGGCTAAATCTGTATACGAAGTAGCTCCTAGTTATTTGTACTGGCAAGATGAAAACACTTTAATGTGGGGGTCAGCAGAGGAAGTTTATACCTATGATGTACAAACCGATAAAACCAAAAAAATAGCAGACTTAAAAGTACATAAACAAAGGGCAATTCCCATAACAAAATATGCACTGACCAATGCAAGAATCATCACTATGAATAAACATGATGACATCATTGAAAAGGGGACTATTCTTATTAAAGATAATCGAATTAAAGCAGTTGGAAAACAAGAAGAAATAATGATTCCTAAAGATTATAAAGTATTTGAACTTGAAGGAAAAAGCATTATTCCAGGACTAATCGATGTGCATACTCATTTACACTTCTACCCTTCTGAGTTTTTAAATCAGCAAGAAAGACAATATGTAGGTACTCTCGCTTATGGAATAACTACAGTATATGATCCATCTCAAAAAGTTTTAAATTATAGAGAACAAGCACAAATGGTTGAAATCGGCGAATTGTTAGGTCCGCGAATTTTTGGATCAGGTAATATAATTATTGGTGTTTCTAAGCGAATGTCAGATCATCACAAAGATATCAACTCGATAAATGATGTTTACAGAATTATTAAAAGCAATAAAAAAATTGGAGTTTCAGGTCCAATTAAAGATTATAATATAGAGGATAAAAAAATTAGAAACCTCTTATTAGAGGCTTGTAAAGAATATGGAATAAATATCACAGCACATCAGGACATATTTGCAACTGCATTAAGTAGAATCATTCAAGGGTATACTGCAATAGAACATGAGATTGGAACTTTTCCAATGCAAAAAGATATAATCCAATTAATTAGCCAAAGTGGAGTTTATTATACACCAACATATATAGTTAGACCAGGAGTAAAAAATATTTACGTAGATAATACTTCAATTGAAAAGCAAAAGTTACTTTATTTGAACGGAAATATTTTGTTTAACAACTATTACCTATCACATTATGAATCTCAGAATGAGGATATACAATTGGTATATGATGCATGGAGAGAGGCGGGGTTTAGAGAACATGATAGAGCTATACAAACATTAAAGGGTATTGTGGAACTTAATGGTAAGGTAACTGTTGGGGGTCATGGCGATCCTCTGCCAGGCATTGGAATGCATTGGGAAATATGGTTTATGACAAAGGGAATGACAAATTATCAAGCTTTAAAGGCAGCAACGATTAATGGTGCTGAGAAATTGGATTTACAAGAAGAAATAGGAACAATAGAAAGTAATAAACTTGCAGATTTAGTAATATTAAATTCTAATCCACTTGAGAATATATTTAATACTACGGATATTTTATACACCATTCAAAATGGAAATATTTATGAAGCTGAAAGAATGAACCAATTGTATCCATTCAAAAAGAAATTAAAGTCATGGGGAAGGGATGCCAATAAATAGAATTATAAATAGGGAACGAAAACTCGTTCCCTATTAAAATGAATAATAGTAATTATATACTATTTCCATTCAACTGGCAAAATATCATTGTGACTAACATTAATTTCACAACCAAGATCAAATACTGGCATAATTTTACCATTTACGAATATCTGACAATTTTCTCCAGTAACAAGTCTTGAACACCTTGCTTCTATATTGACACATTGATTTTCACTATTGAGGTAATAAACATCAGTGAAAGGAGTTTGTTGGGCGTTACTCCCACTAAACGCATACGCTCCAAAAGCTGCCATAAACACTACGGCAATCTTCATTACAACATTTGTTTTCATAATACTAAAAATTAAAAATGGTGCCTACTATAATGTCAGGTGTTCGGCTACTCCTGCTCACTCATGGCCATAAGTAAATCTGTGTGCTCATACACTACTACTTGGGTAGGGTATAAGGCAATAATATGATGATCGTTTATATAAAAAGTTCTCGCTTTCTCTCCGTTTCTATTAGGTATTCGTAGACTGTGAGTATATTCGTCGGCATATACATCTATAACAGCATTAGCACTAAAGTCATTCGGATTCTCACCAGCTCCCATAACATTCGACAACACATACGATTGGTTCTTCCAAATTCGAATGTTACTATGTAAAGCAGATACAGGAGAGTCACGTAAATGCGTACCGTCTCTTCCTTGATGTGTGCTAACTGCACTAGCATCTATACTATAGATTAAGTTTGTTTGCCCAGGCTCTTTAAAACCATTAGTCCAATTAGCTATCTTGTTCTTATAATAATATAAATAGCTTGCGCTTTGATTATGATAATCCCAGTGAAGGCTTCCGTCTGCTTGAAATAAATTTCCATCTTCTTGCTCCAAAACATCATGTATTTGTACATAGGGTTCTATATCCTTATAAGTAGCCAATACATATTTTTGGGTACTTGCATGTAAGGCACGGATGATAAATTCTGTAGAGTCTAATACTACTATGTCGCTATAATACGGGACTGCTGGCATAAACTCCCTTGCCGTCCAATCACTCGTTTTACCACGATACAAACTCGGACTCACGCCTTCGCCTATATAGAAATATTTGCCATGAACCTGCCACTTAGGTAAGGATGCAAAATTGTCTGGTGCATCAGGGAGTTGTAAGCTTATATGAATAGTGTCGTTTGTATGGTAATTCCAAACCAAACCATGTGTAAACCCAGTACTATTACCAAGGTAAACCAAAGAGTCATTTACACCAGCGACATAATATGAGTTATAGGCTAGTTTTTGACTAGCTTTTTCCTCTAAAGCTTTTTCTTTATAAATGCGAGTGAAACTCTCGTCTTGCAAGATGCTAGGCTGAGGTTGGGTGTAGAATAATAGCAAGACTAAACCTATTATCCCAACACTACTGGTAACCAAAACGGTATAGTTTTTAGTTTGATTACTATCTATATACCAAGCGGTTCCAGCGAGTAGAGTAGTAGCTAGGTTGAAATATAAATGCGTTTCCCAATCCATAGCCTCTAGTACCCCACCACAAGAACAGGGTAGGGAAGGACTGTAGGTCCAAATGAGATATACATAGATAGTGAATCCTAACATAAGAACAGCACTACCTAGCAATCCCCATACACGAGTGCTACTTATTAAAAGCAAACCAGCAAGTAAAAGCTCCACTACTGGCACCAGCCATGCTAATATCGAAGCATAAGGTGCCAGCATAGCTGATTGTGCTATTTGCGATTGGAAAATCCCCATATCCAATAATTTGCTTACGCCTGTATAGATAAAAAGGACAGCAAGAAAATAAGTGGTGATTAATACAAACCGGTTTTTAAGTAATACTCTCATAACTAGTCATTTATAAAGAACTAATTTAGAAACAGAAAGTGAGAAAAGAGTGCATAAACGTCCGTAAATAGTGCATAAATGTCCGCAAATGGTGCATAATTGTCCGTAAATAGTGTATAAACGTCCACAAACGTTAATGTTGGATTAATTATATAGGGTTATATGGTTTTTATGTTAATACGATATGTCTAGAAACCACTGTATTTGTTTCTAAAATCTAAAGGAGAAATATGAAATCTTTGCTTGAAATTTCTATGCAGATGGCTCGTATTATTAAAACCAAACTGCGCATAGGAGTCTGTTATAGAATCATCGGTATCTAATAGGTGATATGCGTAGCTTATTAGTCTTCTATCTCTCCAAACGGTAGAGGGAGTTGTACCGATAACTCTTTGAAAATAATTGTATAAAACAGTTCTAGAATAAGGATAGTTCTCAAAAACAGTAGCCACATTAATCGGTTGCATAAAAGGTGCCTCATGAATATCATCGTATAGTTTATATCCAACTTTTTTAATATGAGTAGGTATGCTTTGATATGTATCTAAAATAGGATGAGTTTTGCGCTGTTTTAATATGTGCAATTTTAAACAGTAAGACTGTCTAGATTTTAGGATTATTAATTGTCCTTTAGCTACTATCTCCCTATTATTTAGTTGCAAATAAATTTTATGAAAGGATTTTGGCGCTTTGAAATTAAGCTGATAGAAAAGATATAGTAATGATTTATGCTGCTTTGGATTAATAATGCGGTATAAAGATTTTGGAGCTTTGTCCTGTTTATAAAGCTTCCTCAATCTTTTTTGTTTAGTGTGTATTTCAGTAATATAAAATTGAGAATTGAAATAAATATTTAGATAATAAGGCTTTTTAAGGAAAAGAAGCGGACACCTCCAACCCTTATATAACTCACACCGCCGTGGCTTAATTATTCTATGTACCCGCTTTACAGCTTCTTCTTCACCCGCATACATAGCATACTAAACTAATACTTTGCTAAGAATGAGTAAGTTACTAAACTTTCATAATATAACATAATTTAAAAATTGCCTTCAGATAACTTCGAAGCTTTCAGCTCCTTCGCGTTTAATCGGTTAACTGTACCGAGTCTTTGCGGTATGTCACTTCGTTCCATTTAATCGTTTAGGAGAAACATATTATTTAGGTGGATAATTTTCCTTCTAATTAAAGATTTAAGACTAGGTAACATCAACG
>DATGSX010000027.1:0-5657 GCA_035302145.1 Flavobacteriaceae bacterium
CCCGTCTATGCTGACAAGATACTAAGCGTTGATCCGAGTATTAGCACTTTACTGCCATGTAATGTTACCCTAAGAGATATGGGAGATGGAAATGTAGAAGTCGCTACCATGAATATTATGGAGGTTATGAAAATAGTGGATAATGAAAATGCAGTTGGTATTGCCAAAGAGGTACAAGAAAGATTAGCGATGGTTTTAAAAAATATTGGATAACGGTTTAAACCAATATTAGTTTAATGGGTTTTTACAAAAGTTACCACTAACCAACCAGCTTCTTCTGTTGCATTTATAAACTCAAAACCATTAGGTTCAAACGCAGCTTTTATTTTAGCTAAATCGGTGTCGAGAATACCGGAAAGAATCAGGATTCCACCTTTTTTAAGATGAAAATAATAATCTTCTACGCTTTCTAAATGAGAAGGCGTAGAGATATTGGCTAGAATATACTGTGCTCCAACGCGTTCTTTTAACTCAGATATCGTTGCATGTTCAGTCTTTAAAACCACTTCGTTTAGCTTAGCATTATTTGTTGCATTTAACGGTGATAAAGGATCTATATCAATTCCAACTGCCTCTTCCGCACCTTCTTTAAGAGCAACAATTCCTAAAATACCTGTTCCGGTTCCTACATCCAATACCACTTCGTTTTCAAAGTTAATGGCTTCCATTTCTTTCAGCATAAGCTTTGTGGTTATATGGTCGCCCATTCCAAAAGTCATAGTAGGAATAATGGTGATTTGATGTTTACAAGTGTTAGAATCAGCAGGGTGAATAGGGGTTTTTATATAACAATAATTGTTTATAGCAACCGGTTGGTACATGCCGTTCCAATTCAAGTTGGGATCTAACTTAAAAGTTTTTTCCGCCCACTCATAGGTAACGTTTTCGTCTTTTAAATTTTGTGTAATTTCTTCTTCGTGAAAAGCATTTTTTTCAAAATAGAAAACCCACTTTTCGCCATGTCGTTTATAATGTCCAGCATGATTCCATTGTGATACTAAAGGCAATAATCTTTCTTGTTTTGAAAAAGATAGTGGTGAGATTTTTAATTCTACAAAAGTGGACATGAAAAGTTTAAATGAGTTTTGAATATTTGCAAAGGTAGGAAACTCATGCTTCAATAAAAAAAGCTGCAGCTTTAGAAAAGTATATATGAACTATTTAAGTCCTATCTAATCCTTTCCTTTAAAGTCGTTAAAGTTTTATATAGTTGAATAACTTGGAGTTGAGACTTAAAAAATGCGTACATTTAATATCTAATTAAGCTGTTCGTTGATGATTTTAATTAATCATTCTAATTAGCTATTAATAGAGTTAATTTTCTTTAGGTGAATTATGTGAAATGAAAAAGCTCTTGTTGCAAGGTCCATATTAAATGATAATTCACAACTTCTATTTGTTCGTCACTTTACATAAAATCCAATTATGAAACTTTTAAAACTTCTTCTAGCAATATTTATTATTTCTACTTCTATATGGTTGAGTTCGTGTGCATCTATACCTGAAAAGGCTACGCCTGTAGAGAATTTTAATCTTGCAAGTTATTTAGGCACATGGTACGAAATTGCACGCCTTGACTTTCGATTTGAAAAGGACTTAAACAATACCATGGCGCAATATAGTTTGGACGAGAAAGGAAATGTAATTGTGCTAAATAGTGGGTATAATTACGTAAAAAAAGAATGGACGTCGGCAGAAGGCAAGGCGAAATTCCGTGGTGAGAAAAATGTTGGTGCTTTAAAAGTAAGTTTTTTCGGTCCGTTCTATTCTGGCTATAATGTAATCGCATTGGATGATGAGTACCAATACGCAATGGTGGCAGGAAAAGACTTAAAATACTTATGGGTTTTATCTAGAAAAAAGTCTGTTCCAGATAGTGTAAAAGAAGAATATTTGAAAGTTGCCGAAGAAATCGGTTACGATATTTCTGATTTAATCTGGGTGGAACACGATAGGAAAAGTCCATTCGATGAATAAAGATAAAATTAGTGTTTTTTGGTTTAGAAGAGATTTGCGTTTGGAAGATAATGTTGGATTATACCACGCGATGCAAAGCGATTACCCTGTATTGCCCATATTTATTTTTGATACGAACATCTTAAATGATTTAGATAACAAAAAAGACCGACGAGTAGATTATATTCATCAAGCTTTAAGTGAAATTCATACCAAACTACAGGAGCTTGGATCAGGCTTACAGACTTTTCATACTAAGCCCTTAGAAGCGTTTAAGTCACTATTGAACGCATATGATGTTAAAGAAATGTATTGTAATCGAGATTATGAGCCATATGCCATTCAACGAGATAAAGAAATTCTTGACTTTTTAAAAGCTTCTGATATATCTTTTGAAGCCTACAAAGACCAGGTTATTTTTGATCGAGACGATATTCTTAAAAAAGATGGTACGCCATATATCGTCTATACACCCTATGCTAAACAATGGCGGGCGAAGCTACAGGAAAAAGACTATGCTTCCGTTAGTCCAAACTTTATAAATCTATTTTCACAGGAGGATGGCAATATATCTTCATTAAAAGCCATTGGTTTTGAGAAAACAGATATGCAGTTAGATATACCAGAGCTAAATGCTAGTGTTATTGATTTCTACGATAAGACTCGAGATTTTCCAGCCAAGCAAGGTACTACCCAATTAGGAATAGCTTTTCGTTTTGGAACGATTAGTATTCGAAAGGCTGTAGCTTTTGCATTGCAGCACAATGAAATTTGGCTATCGGAATTAATTTGGCGTGAGTTTTTTATGCAGATTCTATATCATTTTCCTAAGGTGGTGCAGCAGTCGTTCAGAGAAAAGTACGACCACATTAAATGGCGAAATAACGAAAAAGAGTTTGCACTTTGGTGTCAAGGAAAAACTGGTTATCCGATAGTTGATGCAGGAATGCGACAGTTGAACCAAACAGGATACATGCATAACCGTGTAAGGATGATAGTTGCGAGTTTTTTGTGCAAGCATTTATTGATAGACTGGCGTTGGGGCGAAGCTTATTTTGCCGAGAAACTTAATGATTTTGACTTATCGGCCAACAATGGTAACTGGCAATGGGCAGCTGGAAGTGGCTGTGATGCTGCTCCCTATTTTAGGGTATTTAATCCATATTTACAGACCAAAAAGTTTGATGAAAATTTAGAATACATCCGAAAATGGGTGCCTGAACTAGATACACCATCCTATCCGGAGCCAATGGTTGAACATAAGTTTGCGAGAGAAAGAGCTCTTCAGACTTATCGTGAAGGAGTAAAACGCGAGTAAGTAAAAGTTAAAACATAAATTCAATCAAGAAAAATTTGCCTAGAGCCAGTGCTCTAGGCAAATAAAGTATTTATAGTGACTTAATATTATCGAACAACCCGCCATCCACTAGAATATCTGTTCCTGTAATAAAGCTAGCTTTCTCACTTACTAAAAAAGCAACTACATCCGCTATTTCTTTCGGTGAGCCATTTCGTTGTAACGGAGTTACTTTTCGCATCAATTCCATTCTTTCTGGATGCTCTTCCGCTGCTTTGACTGCCATAGGTGTTTCGATTATACCTGGTGACACCGATACTATTCTTGCGCCTTTCTGTCCCCACTTTACTGCATTCATCTTGGTTAACAAACGAACGCCTCTTTTGGTGTAGTTGTATAAGATGTCGGAGTTTCCACCTATAAACTGACTTACGGTTTCAAATGAGCCTGTTTTTTGAGGGTTTCTTAGGGCTTCATCATATTTATCATTTGCTGGAACGCTATGTCCCATCATAGAAGAAAACAATACAGCCACGGTATTTTTAGTTGCTAACTCGTAAAATGCATTTGTTAGCATGTCAGTAGCGACTAGGTTTATTGTGTAAAGTTTTTCTAAATCTTGCATCGTGCCACTAACGCCTGCGGTATGTACTAACGCTTTTAGAGAGCCTTGATCGGATACAAACTTTACAAGTTTTTCTATATCGCCTTTGTTGGTAATATCACAAGCTATACCAGTCGCTCTGTATCCCTCTTTTTTTAATGTCTCTACGGCTTTGTCTACTGCTTCTTGCGAATAGTCGGTGATGATTAGATCTTCATTTTTAAAAGGATCTTGCACAAGCCGACCCTATTCCTCCAGCCCCGCCAGTAATTACTATGGATTGTTTTTGTGTACTCATAATATGCTATGGTTTTTAGAATTGCTTATCACTTAGTTTCTTTATAAAACCTTCTATAAATTCTGTGTTTTAACTTGACAATGGTTTTATGAAATTGTTGGTGTGTTACACTCTTTAAAAATAAAAATATGCAACTTACTTAACTTAAAACATGATGGTTGTCACAAATAACTTATTGAGTGAGTGGGAGGTAGATTAAGGGCAATAAGTTTTCAGAAGTGGTTATTCAATAAAAAATACCCATCCAAGATTGCGTCTTGAATGGGTGAATATATTTACTTACATGCTAAGTTTAGCAACATCCTGTTCCACTGCAATCGGTTCCTTTTTCGCCGTAAACAGTAATGCTATAAATAATGGTTTCTTTTGCTTGATATGCTTTAATTTCTTCTTCGTTCAGATAGTTTTTTAAAATATCCTCAGGAATAATAATTGGTTTTTCCTTTTGAAGGCTGAGGTTTTTAAAGCCTGCATCTTTTATTATTTGTAAGTAGTCCTCTTTTAAGATAGCACTCGCTACACATCCTGCATACATCTCTGCTGCGTTCATTATCTTATCGGGCAAATCGCCAGTTAGTACGATATCCGAGATACTAAAGTGTCCGCTTGGCTTTAAAATACGATATACCTCACTAAAAGCTTTTGGTTTGTCTGGTACTAAATTCATTACGCAGTTGCTTACCACCACGTCGGCCATTTCAGCTGCGACAGGAATATTCTCAATATCGCCCAATCGGAACTCTACATTATTGTAGCCTAATTTATCTGCATTGATTCTAGCTTTATCTATCATAGTTTGGGTAAAGTCAATCCCAATTACTTTACCAGATTCGCCTGTTTCATGTCGAGCTACAAAACAATCGTTTCCTGCTCCACTTCCTAAATCAATAACGGTATCTCCTTTATTTATTTTAGCAAACTCGGTAGGTAGTCCGCAACCTAGCTTTAGATCCGCATCGGCGCTATAACCTTCTAAATGGGTGTATTCGTCGGTCATAATGTTGTACACTTCTGTACTACAACCTCCAGCTCCACAACAAGAAGAGGCATTAGTGTCTTGGTCTTGTAAAGCGATTTCGCTGTACTTTTGTTTGACCATCTCTTTAATCTGTTCGTTATCTTTCATCCTTTTATATTTTAGTTATTAACAACAAGTATTCTCCTCTGTTATTACGGTAGAGAAGCGACTGATGTAGTTTTTAAATTTTTGTAAAGTCTCTGTATTGATGCAATAGCAAATAGCATTTCCTTCAATAGTACCCTGAATAAGATCTGCGTTGCGCAACTCTTTTAGATGCTGCGAAACGGTAGATTGAGCCAGTGGTAGTTCATCCACTATATCACCGCAAATGCAAGTGTCTACACTTGCTAAATAATCCATTATAGCTATTCTTGCTGGATGTCCTAAAGCTCTGGCTAGGTTAGCCATTTCTATCTGCTCTTGAGAGTAATCTTTCTTTTTCATTTAATTAAATCGGTATATCGCAATATTACGATAAAGA
>DATGSX010000028.1:0-20540 GCA_035302145.1 Flavobacteriaceae bacterium
GCGCCATCTAAATTCTTTACATAACGGTTTAGTTGGTATAAACTAGCGAAGTCTCCTTCTACCGCAATAAAATTAAAGCCTTTCTCGGCTATAAGCCTTCGACTTATTTTATCGCGCCACAGGTAATATTCGTGGGTACCATGACTCGCCTCACCTAGCAACACCAACTCTTTATCGCCCGCCGCACTAATCAGCTGATCCAAACTCGCATCTCCTTCAAGCGAAATGGCTTTGTCTGCCAAGTTTTGTGCAGAGAGAAACAAACTGCAGAAAAATAAAAATATGCTTATAGAATACTTCATACGTAATGATTTATTTCTATATCAAAATAACCATTATAACGAAACGGGTCAAGTAATCCATAAGCCATTGTTCCTCCAACCTCATGGGTAAGTAGCTATAATGGGGTTGGCATAGCAAGCGAAAAGCGATAGCTAGACTTTAGATGCAGCAATAATATCGCTGATTATCTTTAAGTGATGGCGGCTATGAATGCCGAGGAATTTCACGCTTTTTTTAAGGTTTAAATCACCAAACATGTGGTGGCTATAGAAATGGTTCTTATCCAAACGCTCTAAGTTCTCTAGTTGATTTTCCACTTTACTGAACAGTGCTAGCATATCCTTAGTGCTTATTTGTTCTGGAGGCACTACTTCTTTTGGTGCTCTTGCTTTGCCACGCGGGATAATCCCTGTGGTTATTATTACAAGCTTAAGGAGATTAAATTTTGGTTGGTAGTCTTTAGGATTGGATTGCTTAAGTAGATAGCAGATGCCACTAATAACAAGAAGTGCATGGTAAATATGCCAATCTACACCCTTGGCCGAAATGCTTGGCTGCTGTATAGCTGCATGTGCTACATTCGCTCGGAGCGATTTTATTTCTTGGTCTAGGTACATGAGCTAAAGTTAAGGATAAGATTTTAGGTGGGTGGAAGTTTAACTTAGTAGTTTATACTAAGTTCAAAACGCACAATGAATAGTAAAGCATCCTAATAGTGTTGGGGTTAGAGCTACTCTTAGGTGTTACTAAAACAACTCCCAACATAATTATAAGCAGGACGGATTTAACTTTTTAGTAGATCTATCAAAATTAATAAGCTTCTCCTAGACTTGTTAAGACATCTTCCCAATTGGCTTTTCCTTCTTTTTTACCAAGCCTCACCATAATCAAATTTTTCTCTGGATGTACATATACCAACTGTCCCAGGATTCCCTCGGCCATAAAATCGCCTGTTTTTGTAGGCAGCCACCATTGGTATTGGTATTCCCATGAGCTTCCGTTGGTAGTGTCTATTTTGGTAGATTGCGCTACCCAATCCTCCGAAACTATTTGTTGGTTGTTCCACTTTCCTTTGTTTAAGTATAGCCTTCCAATTTTAGCGAAGTCTCTTGCCGTAGCATTAATACAGCAAAAGGTTTTTTCTAAGCCATTTTTCTTTCTATCCAAACTCCAAGAAGCATCGAACTCCATGCCTAGTGGCTCCCATAGTTTCTCCTGTAGATAATCGGTTATGTTCTTGTTTTTTAATGCTCGTTCCAACACCAAGCCCAACAGCTGGGTGTCGCCACTAGAATACTTAAACTTCTCACCTGGCTTCCTTTCAAGCTTCATTTTAGTGATTTCCTTTCGCAAGTTGGTTCCATAATAATAGGTTGCTGCATCGCCAAAGGGATTGTAATAGCTTTCATTGAATTTTATGCCCGAGGTCATTTGCAGTAGGTGTTCGATAGTAACCGCCTCGAAGCCCTTTTCTTTTAGTTCTGGAACATAGTTGGTTATGGGTTCGTTTACCGATGTTATTAGCCCCTCGTCTATTGCTATTCCAACCAATATGGAGGTGATGGATTTTGCCATAGAGAAAGATGGCACGATAGAGACTTCGTCGTACCTTCTCCAGTAATTCTCATATTGAATGGTATCGTTTTCTATGATAAGAAAAGCTACTGTTTTATTGTTTTTTATATACTCCGAAAACGAATGCGTTTCACCATCCATTATAATCTCAGGGGGTACCTTTCCTTTATCTGCTACCGCAAACTCAAACTTTTTATCGGAGGCCTCCAAATCTCGTGTCGGAAAGATTTTATAATCCCTAATGCTTGCAAAGTTATACACCACAAATCGCCCTACTTTACAGGAGTTAAGCGTGCTTAATAAAAGTACAGACACAGCAAGGATCGCAAGGCTTTTTATTTTTCTCATCGATTTATTGGTTCTTCTTTACTAATGAAGCCTGTTACATAGTGTTCGTATGAAATCTATTCCAGTAATGGTATACGGCTTCATTCTGTTTTAAACTTCTTCTTTATTGCGGATTCTACACGGATTATTAAAACAACTACCATCAACAGCATTAATCCAATCCCAAGAATGCTTGCAAGGGTTTCATTGGGCTGATAAACCAAGCCAAGGCCTCCGGATAAAACTAAGAAGCATGCCAGTTTTATCATTTCTTTTGCAGCATAGACCTGCGCGAAGTCCCAATGCTCCGGGCTTTTCATAGAATTGGTAGTTCTATAGCCATAAAGACTGTTCCTGTTTTTGGGTGGAAACTTTAGCATTATCCATCCAGCTAGTATAAAAATTATTCCATGACCCACTGGAATCAAAAACAAATGGTTTTGTAATAACATGGTACCTTTAATTTCTATTCCTATATGGTTGTACTACTCGATAAATCTGCACTTTAGTAAGTAACCTCTATATCCAGTTGGTTGCCCTCTTCCAATGCTTTTTTATCCAATCTCCTCCCTATTACTAATCCTATCCCCATGCCAATAGGCACACCTATTGCAAGATATCCCATATTTCCAAAACTCAAACCAAAGGCAACGCCAATAGGAAGACCGATTGCTGCCATACCTAGGGCCAACCAAAGGTTTCTATAATGGTTTTTGGTTACCAGCTTAAGTTTAAACTCTAGTTGCTTAAGAATACTAGCTTGCGTAGCTCTTACATGCTTTAGCAGTTGCTTCTCCTTCCCATCCACAGCGTTTATCTGCACTAAATCATTGTTGATGTAGGCTATGATATCCTCTGGAAGACTCTTGGTTCTAAGCTCGGCTAATAACTGATCAAATTGGGCATAAGCCCTGCTAAGTCTTTTGTTATGCTCCAAGTTTGGAACTTTTTTCAGCTCTTTAATCTTCATAATTAGTTCACTTATTTGATTTTCTCATCTTTATAATCCTTCTCCCTAAATAAATCAGGAAAGGAACAACTATCCAG
This sequence comes from Flavobacteriaceae bacterium, assembly GCA_035302145.1. GTDB lineage: Bacteria > Bacteroidota > Bacteroidia > Flavobacteriales > Flavobacteriaceae > JAJYTI01. The sequence goes on from DATGSX010000028.1 coordinate 3,232, forward strand.
AATGGCCATAGCCTTATTACAAAGAGCAGAAAGCTTATAAACATATACCAGCCATTAGATAAGGACTGTTTAAACCGCTCAAAAAAGCTATCTTGTTTTTCTGGTTTGTATTTAAATTCTTTTTCCTCCGCTATTCGTAATTCCAAGGAACTATAGTCTACTTGATCGCTTAAGTACTTGAGTCGTCCCACCGTGCTTTCTACTTCCTCTTCTATTTTGCGAATACTCTCTTCAATCTCCAGTATCTCCTTTACACTCTTGGCTTTGCTCAATAAGTCCTTGTAGCGTTTTAAATACGATCGTTTGTTTTCTAGTCTTGTTTCTAAGTCAATAAATTGATCGGTAACATCTCTAGCATCAATTTCTTTATACTGCAACTCCCCTGTTCCAGATTCTATAGAGGCTATAAGGGCTTCGAAGCGAGTGGTTGGAACTCTTATCTGAAGGGTATACGCCGACTCCCAATCGGTATTGCTTAAACTCTCCCTACCATAATAACCTTCCGAGCTTTTGACTAGACTATCTATTCGCTTCTTAGCCTTAACCAGATTTTTCACTTGCAATCCCATCCTACCATCTCTAATAATTTTCTTCTCTATTCCTTCGTTTGGTTGGGTAATCGCTACTACATCTGGAGCTTCGGGAGGTGGTGGCGGTGCATAGCTTTTAGGCATAGAAATGCTTGCCTCTGTGTTTACCGAGAACTGGTCATAGGTTTCTTCTTGTCCTTGGTTACAAGAACCAAGCATGAAGAGAAGGATAAAAGTAGTTAGGATAATTCGCATTTTAGGGTTTTGTTTTTTAATTGGGTTACTTCTAGCTAGTTATAACCTTGTTTTAATTCTTTCTAATCGATTCACTTTCCCTGAGTATGGAGCGGCAAATGAATTTTGGTAAAATTTTCGTTTAAATAAATGTCATCTAAAGCATAGATTTCTTTTCCGTTCCATAGCAAGCTTGGCTGTATAGCTTGTTTCTCCAGTACTTGATTGATCGAAGTAGCTATCAACTCGGTGCAATAGAGCTCGGTGTTATCGAAACTATTGAAAGCCAAGTCGAAAGGGGTTTTATCGAGATAATAGGCATCTACCTGCTCTATTATTTTCGCTTTAACTTCCTCTGGATACGCCATCTCAAAAAAGTCATAGACCGCTATCCCATCCAAAAACACCTCCAAAGGTTCTTTCTTTACAAACCCCACTCCAGTAAACTCACTAGCTTCGGAATGGTACACATAGGGAAGTCCATTTTCCATACGAATTATCCCAATATGCGAGTACTTCTTCTCTACCGAAGCATACTGCCTAAAGAAACCGGAGAAAAATCCTGTTCCTAATCGACAAACTATAGTAGCATTTGACAAGCCTTCTATAGTTAATGTAGTGGCCGGATGCTCCAATTTGTTTTCGCTGGCACAGCTGAAAAATAAAGAGACTAAAAAAGCAAGAAGTATCCTATTTTTTCGTGTCCATATGCACCAACCAATCTCCATCTATTTTAACAAGTTCTATATTATCTTCTTTATGGTCCGCATCGGATTTATCGGTGTAGGTTACCCAAGCTCTATTGTCTACAACAGAGTCCTTAATAAACTCGAATTTAAAATTCGGATCAACGGGTAAGCCGCCAAATCCACTAGCGAAATCCAACATCTTGCCTGTGCTTTCTGTGGCGTATTTTTTCGCCTCCTCTACTTTACCTTTGGATAAGTTTTCTGTAAAGTTCTTAGCGGTTTTTTCTGGACCAGAGGAACAGGCTACTAAGAATGCAGATAGGGCTAAAATGGTAAATACTTTTCTCATAATTAAGGTTTAGATTAAATTTCTATTTTTATAAAAAATGGTTGCTCTTTTCTACCAAGCAACCTACTACAAATTCCTAGACAACTGTTAATCAGCAGCACTCACCATCACTTTTCCCTTGGCTACCCAACTATTTAACGCCTCTTCATCTTGTAAAAACTCCTTAGCAGATGAAATATCTCTTAGGCTTTTATATTGGCCATTCGCATTTACTATAACGTGATGCGGGGTGCCTAAAAACTCAAAATTCCTTCGTGTCATCCCTTCATTGCTAGAAAGCAACTGTATGCCTGCTGGCAGATGCTTGTTTAAAAATGCTGCCCACTTCGCTTTATTTTGATCCAAAGAAATATCTACAAACACTATATTCTCATTTCCTTTAAAATCATCTTTTAATTTATCTAGCTTAGGTTTTTCTGCTATACACGGACCGCACCAAGTAGCCCAAAAGCTCAAGTACATTATTTTCCCTTCAAAGTCGGTCAGCACTACTTGTTCTTCCCACTCATTTGTAAACACCTCATCGGATAGCCTAGGCACTTCATTATCGCTAAAGTCCCAAACCACCTTGGCATTTATCAACGTACCGTCGGCTGCTTTTTTAAAGCCCCTCTTTTTTATTATCAAGGGTTGGTCTACCAACAAGTAGGAGAAAATAGCGATACCCACAACGCTCAAGATTATCTTCACCCCGCGTTTTACTTCCCTTCTATTTAATGCTAAAGCCCAAATGGCGGCAAACACCAAATAAAACAGCATTGGGAAATAAAAATATCGAATGGGAATGTACACCAATAAAACAAGGAGCAAAGCCGCTAATAGCTTCTTAGAAGTATCTCTAGTTACCCATCCTGCTAAATAAAATCCGAGGAAGGCCGAGAACATAGGAAACCATTTAAGGGTCCTGAGGTCATGTATGCCGGAGAGTCTTGGAGCGAAGAAAATTATAAGGCCAATTGAAAGCAACGCGGTTACTATGCCCAAAACTATTTTTATACTATTATTTTTCATCTGCATCCTTCTTTTATCCACCCGTAATTAATGTAGCACTCTTCTAAACCCAACCCACTAATAGATAATTAATCTCAATTTATTAACACTAAATTTACCATTTATATTAATAACCAGCGCCGTAAAAGCAATTTAATTATTCACACCCAGTAAAATGCATGTATTCCTCTCCGTTACCCCATCGGTGTAGCACATTCTAAAATACCAATGGCAGGTTCTATTTAGCTTTGATGGTGCGAAATAAGGATTCGAGTGGCATGATAGCTACCTGAAGGATGCAGCTTATTATTAAAACTGTAGTTTCAAACCTTCGTGTGAGGCGGTAAAGCCAAGCTCTTCGTAGAATTCAATCGCTCGTGGACGTTGCTTGTCGCTGGTTAATTGTACCATAAAGGCATTCTTTTCTTTTGCACGGTTAATAGCCCATTCGAACATGTCTTTTCCAAGGCCTTGGCCTCGTTTATCTTTTCGTATTACCACCGATTCAATCTGTGCTCTAAGTCCCCCGCGGCGATTTAGATATTGGATAAAGGTTAGTTGTAAGGTGCCTATAATGTCGCCATTCGTATCTTCTAAAACGATTAACTCTTGGTTTTCATCGGCATCTATTATCTCGAATGCCCTTATATATTCCTCTGGTAAGGGGTTCTGATACGTTTCTCTTTCCTTTCCTAGTTTATCGTCGGCGTACAAGGCAACGATAGCTAATAAATCTTTTTCTGTTGCTTTTCTATATAGCATAGGTCTATTGTTTTATAGGTTATGTATTTTATTGGTGTAGGTTTTCTCCTTCTCTCTTAGGATAGCCATCCTTTTTAGTAGCCTCAATATAGCATTGCTTTTGAATTAACCTTCCATCGAGCGCTATCTTTTATTGTCCATGCAGGTTATAAGCCCCTTAGCGTAAACTTTTAAAAATATTTTATGTTTCATTCCAGTGGTAAAAGTCGTATCTTTACTACGTATTTAAAATGCAAAAAGATCTTTTATTTTGGGATTCACAAATGGATTTGTTGGCCCAGCAGGATTATGTAATAATCGATAGGTTTTTTAATGCCGAAGCGCTTATTACTGCGCATCATTTTTTTGATGTAAAGCAAAAAGAAGATGTGTTCCAGAAGGCAGCTATTGGAGCTTCTGGGAAAAAGAATGTGATTAACGAAATCCGTGGCGATTACACGTATTGGTTAGATCGGAAAAGAGATGAAGAGCTAGACGTGATTTTCGATGTGTTCGATGAAGTTAAGTCGGTGATTAACCGATTGCTATTTTTAAGTTTATCGGACTATGAGTTTCACTTAGCACACTATCCAAAGGGATCGTACTACAAAAAACACCTAGATCAATTCGAAGCACGAAACAACCGAATGATTTCGATGATTGTGTATCTAAATAAAGGTTGGCAAGAAGGAGATGGTGGGGAGTTGCGAATTTATCCGGAAGGGAAAGAGCCGATAGACATCGCTCCTTTAGAAAACCGATGTGTGTTGTTTAGAAGCGACACCTTGTTTCACGAAGTGCTTATGTCTAACACCTCTAGAAAAAGCATTACTGGATGGATGTTGTATAAGCCAACCGTACTACCGTATTTAGTATCCTAATAGTAACCAATTATTCAGCATGCAGCGAGTCGCTACTACAGTTACTCGCTGTTTTTTTGTTTTGATTAGCTGTGGAAAGCTGAATATTCGCTAATTCGCAAATACGCTAAATCGCTGCTCACTCTTACGGGGATTTTGTGAACCTGTGAACTTGTGAACGAGTGAACATGTAATCCTGAACTTGCTTCTGTCCCTGTCATCCTAAACTTGTTTCAGGATCTCCTGCTTTTAATACTACAGCTTATTGGAAATAGGAACTCGCTAAATCGCTTCTCACTCTTGCGGGAGTTTTGTGAACCAGTGAACCTGTGAACGAGTGAACATGTAATCCTGAAATTGTTCCTGCCCCTGTCATCCTGAACTTGATTCAGGATCTCCTACTTTTATTACTACAGCTTATTGGAAGTAGGAACTCGCTAAATCGCTTTATTCTCCTTGATAAAGTTCCTGATTAGTCGTTCTCATCCTTATTCTTTTTTCCACTAATTATTCTTGAAACAATTCCTTTTTGATCGGTAAATTCAGCAATTATCACTCCGGCTAAATGGAGCCCTATAAATGCTAACAGATAGTATATACCTAGTTTATGAATTGCTTCTACTGGCTCTTTTAAATCTTTAGGCCCAAATTCTATGATAAGACCAGTAACAAGGGAGATTACAACACAAAGATAGAAAACTAGGTAAACGCCTTTTTGAAACCTCTTTTTGGCAGATAAATTCTTAGCAAATAGATTTTGGAACTTCATCTTTCCGAACAAAGGTAGCGTAAAACGAATACTGAATAAGCCAACTAATACATAACCTAGATAAATATGCCAATCCCACATAGGTTGTCTTATTTTCTTAGCCAATGCAATACCTTGCTCTTCGGATAATACTTGGTCGGTAGTACTTAAATACTCCTGTATGATAGCTGCCATATTAAACTTATTCATCCACGTTAATCGTAAGATAATAGTAAGCAATAACAGCAAAAAGGAAATGGCAATTGCCCAATGCATGATGCGATAAATTCTGACATATTTTGTTTTCATGATACTTGATGTTTAGAAAGGAAGAAAGGTAGGTTTAGGGAACATCTAGATCGGGGAATCCTAGTAATACCATGCAACATTACTACTAATATAAAACTAATTAAAGTATTGTAATCGGATAATCTGTAAAATCGTTTTTATGTAAATTCGCAAATACGCTAAATCGCTGCTCACTCTTGCGGGGATTTTGTGAATCAGTGAACCAGTTACGCAAACGATTCCGCCTCACGCATCACGACTCACAAGCTCCTACAATTCCTTCGATACTAAATAGAAAATATAGGCTAAATAAAATACCAGTAACAGTAATGCTTCCCAACGATCTAGTTTTCGTCTTTTTCCAGTAACCATCGCGATTATCAGGAAAATAGTACCGCCAAACAAGATGTAGAAGTCTTGGTTAAAACTCGGATTGTATTGGATAGGGTTTACCAATGAACTAACCGAAAGGATAAATAGGATATTAAATATATTGGAGCCAATTACGCTGCCTATAGCTATGTCGCTATTCTTTTTCACAGCAGCTACTATAGCGGTTAGTAATTCTGGAAGCGAAGTACCTGCGGCAATAATGGTTAGACTAATGACTTTTTCGCTTACTCCAAAATTAGTGGCAATCTCAATACTATTATTCACAACTAACTGTCCGCCAACTATCAGTCCGACAAACCCAATTCCTATCAACAACCAAATCTTGAAAGTAGACATTTGTTTGTATGGAACAACTTCGGTTTCCTCCACCTTCATTTGCTTAAACACATAAAACAAAAACCCTAGAAACAGGATAAGTAAAATAATGCCATCGACTCTAGACAGCTCTAAACTCTGACTATTGGTTACATTATTTGCTAGGATAAAGAGGAGGATAGCGACGAACAAGGATATGGGAATCTCTTTCCATGCAGTAGAGGATTGAACGGCGATAGGATAAATTAAGCCTGTTATGCCAAGGATTACAAACAGGTTGAAGTTGTTACTCCCAATAATGTTTCCGAGAACTATGTCAGACAGCCCATTAAAAGACGCAATAGAGTTAACTACTAATTCGGGTGCCGAAGTTCCGAAGGCAACAATGGTAAGACCGATAACCAAATCTGGGACCTTATACTTTTTAGCCAAAGAAGATGCACCATCTACCAGCCAATTAGCACCGAAGATTAAACCCAACAACCCTACAAAAACTAAAATAGCCGCTACAAGCATAAGTATGTGAATTCACAAATAGATTAGGTTAAGAAGTAATAAATCTTAGTACGCATTACCTAAAACCTTCTTATAAAGGTCAGCATTTTATTAAAACTTTCACGCCAATAGCATCCGAATATTTCAGAATAACCTAGATTTATTTATTCGTTATATGATTTGAAATAGTATGCACTTAGCCTTATTGTTTCAAAACAGAGGTTTTCATATCCAATGCCAATCCTATATAGTTATTATCATTAAACTCAAATTCATCAATAACTTCCCAACCAAGCTTTTTGGTGTGGGCTTTTTCTGAAATCACATTGATGCTGTTGATAAACGTGATGGAAATCGGAAACTTTTTAACCCACTCCAGCCGCATCTCTTCAAAAATCTGGTTCAAAAGACCTTTCCCACGGTATTGCTTAGCTATACAAACCGGGCCATATTGAAAGCTATTCTCGACGGTAATGGGTTGGTTTTTGTAGGACAGCTTTGGAAATCGAGAGACCATATAATTAAATATCTCCCATTGCTCAAAATACTTCCAAGTACCAGCAAAGGCATAGGCTACAATCTCCTCAGATTCATTTTCGGCCACAAATGCGCCATTCATTTTTATTATGTCTTCTAGCTGCTTAATGGTAAACGGCGTGGTTACAAACCCCTCTTCCCTTTGTTTAGCGGTTAAATTGCTGTATAAGTTCTTCTCTTGAAGGGATAGAATACGTGGTATATCTTTATCCGTTCCTATTCTAGTTTTTATCATTTATATACTGTGTTATAGGTGGGTAGATGACGGCATTTTGACCGCCTTTTTTTTAAACTCTAATCTACGACAATATACTTATATCCTTTATTTTATATTTCGGAAAGTCTCTTCTTTTTTCAGCAAGTAAATATTCAACGCCACTTTTTTTTTGAACGGAATCCATTTTAATACAATTCCTAAACCAATTGCACATATAGCACCTGATATTGTTTCAATTATGCTATCGTCAACTAATAAATAAGCAATAACTCCAATGATTATAATTCCAATTGTGTGAGCAATTCCGCAACATCCGATTTTATAAGACAAGAATCTTTTTTAAAAAAATCCATTTCACTTGCATCTGTTTTCCTGATTGAGTTTTATATTCTTTTATTCTTGGTGCTAAAATAGCAGTAAGTCCTCCACAAATCATTGCTTTATATCCTCCATTTAAATTTTTATATGTAAAATGCAAGATTGTCCAAATTATAATAAATATTACAAAGAAAACTAAGTGGCTTAAAATTTTGATTTTTGTTTTTTTACTCATAATTTTTTCAATTTTGAGTTCGTTAGTTAATGAATAGCAACGTTTAGCGCTTGGCGAAGAAGCGGATTCGAACCTCTAACTTTAGTTATTTGCATTAAACTTTGTTTGAAATCCAAAATTTCCTTTACGTGCTAAACCCGCTTTTTTGCCAAACGTTTGTTGGTAGAAGATTACTTCTTATAACCTTTTTTATAAGGCAATTTAGATAGTTGCATGAAATATTCTCCTTTAGAGCCTTTAACTTTAGTCACTTTAGTCTTTACTTTTGCATTATGCTTCAAGCCCCATTCTTCATTAAGGTCAGTCCAAATTCTAATAAAAACAACATCAGGATTATGGCTTAGTGGTTGATATATTGAATCCCAATCTTCATTGATTTCATCTTTCCCGAGATCGGTATTCATAAAAACAACTACTTTATGTTGATAACTATCCAGATCAATCGAACTTGGAAAAGTAATGTAATTCAAAAGACTATTGAAGTTTCCGATATATTTATTTACGGTAGAGCTAAAGTCTGTAGCATTACATTCTTCATAACTTTCGTCTATAGTTGAATTATTAAGCTCCTTTAATTCTACTGCACTACAAGTAGTTTCACCATTGTAACAGAGTAATCTGTTGTTGCTATTGTAAACAAGTGCTTCATTCGGAACCGAAATAAGTGTGAAATAAGTAATGTCTTCGGAATTTAAACTTGTAATTGGCTGAACGTCAATTACATTCTCTTGTTTCGGCAAGGAATTTATATTACTATAAATCTCTTCTTGGGAGTAAACATTTAGATTAGGTACACCAACTATAATTTTAATTATACTGCCACATGACCATGCAGATATTGATATTAAGCTGGCTATAAATAACCAGCTTAATCCTTTTAAAAATTTATTCATCTTCTAAATCTATCCAGTTAATGTTTGTAGTTAAAATCTCTAAAATATAGTAATTACCGTCTGTGTCAATTAATTGTTTAGCAATAACTTCTCTATCTTCTATATTAAAATTTCCTATTGAATACGTTTCAAAATCAATATAAACATGTTTTACTGAACCACATCTAAAACCAATACCACATTTACAGTCTCCTTGACATTTTGTTGGATCTTTGCTTGGTTTTAGTCTAGCTAATTTAAATTTTATACCAGCGCCAACTTCTGTAACTTTAGGAAAACTTGATGACATACCGACTATTTCATAGTCTGGTTGTATTGGAATATACACTCGATTTTCGCCGATATTAATGAAAGCTTGGCGTTTATGGTCTAAGATTAGATTATGAACACCAATTTCTTCTTGAAATTCAGAATCGAGATCGAAAATTTCGTCATGTGGCACATTGATTAAACTACTTTCGGTTTTACTTTTTACTTCTAGTAGATTATTATCCATCTGTTCTTCTGAACAAGAAATAAGAATTAATGAAAAAGAAAAAGTAGCGAAAATAAAAACTGCAATTGCAATAAAACTTGACTTAGAATTTGTTTTCATTTTAAACAATTTATTAAAATAGCCTACTTCAGTTTTAGGTCTTATTCAGCATCTTCCGACCGCTGGTCGAAAAGAACTGCATAGTTTTTAGTGCACAATATTTCGTATTTCCTTGTATGAATTCTAAAGTATCTACAAGCGAGCCGTCTAATTTTACACGATGAACTAATTCGTAATTTTCTACCAACATCGTTATATACGACATGTCTAAATGCTTTTGGCGTTTATATTCTTATTGTTGACATGTAGTAGTTTTATTTCTTACCATAAAACTTAATATTTATAACAACAAAACCTAAAAGAATTCTTAAACACTTAGAAAGAAACGCCAAACAAACTCTACTTTTTTACACAAAAAACCACCTTCTATTAAGAAAGTGGTTTTAAAAACTAATGATTTAATATTTTAGAAAAAGCTAGTTTGCTAATAGCGCTCTTGCATTTTCCATGCTCGACACCATTTCTTCTTTCATAGCATTTACAGCGGCTTGTTGCTCTTTCATCAGTTCGATACTCTCTTTTATCTGGTCTTCATTCATGCCTTCTAAACGATCTTCTTTGTAAGGGAATACCTCGCCAAAGTTTTTCATCCAGTCCATCATGCTATTGTGCGCAGCTTCTAAGTCTTTTGCAGCATTTTTATATGGTATAGCATTCATCGGATCATCACCAGCACTTTCTTCTAAATTCTGACGTAACTCACTTAGTTTCCCCATCTGTGGCATCATTTCGTCATGTACCTCCATCACCTCATCCAATAACTGATAAAACTGCTCGGAATCGGTTGTTGCAGTATTCTTCTCGCTTTTGGTGGAGTTTCCACAAGACGCAACTGTAAGTGCTATAAAAGCAATAAATAAAGTTCTAAATAATTTCATTTTCTGTGTGTATATAAGTTAACCTAAATTATAAATGGAAGAGTAAAAACCATTCCAACGTGGGTCAAAGATAACTAGGAGTTTTACAATAACAAAGAGGTAATTCATTTCCCTTTGTACAAGTTTACGCCTCTAGACTACAAGTCTTTTATATTTTTAAGTCTGGTTTTTAAAACGCTACTGCTAAATATATATACGCAACAGGTTATAGTAAGCCAGGGTAAGCGCAAAATAAAAGGTGTTGCAAAGCATGCAACACCTTTTGTATTCTTTAGTTATGAAATAGCTTACATGGTGAATAATGGCTTATTCGACATCATGTCCGATACTTTCTTAGCAACCGATGCTGCTACTTCTTCATTACCAATATTCATAAGTACCTCGTCGATTAGATCAACGATTTTCCCCATATCCTCTTCTTTTAGTCCACGGGTAGTAACTGCAGCTGTTCCAACTCGGATACCGCTAGTTACAAACGGCGATTTATCGTCGAAAGGCACCATGTTTTTATTTACCGTAATATGCGCTTTATCAAGTGCATCCTCGGCATCTTTTCCGGTGATATCCTTATTGCGTAAATCGATAAGCAATAAATGGTTATCGGTTCCGCCAGAAATCAGGTCATAGCCTTTAGCTACAAAAGCTTTTGCCATAACATTCATATTTTTCTTTACCTGCACCATATAGTGTAGGAACTCATCGGTAAGCGCCTCGCCAAATGCTACTGCTTTTGCTGCGATAATGTGCTCTAATGGACCTCCTTGGTTTCCTGGGAAAATCCCGCTATTCATAAGCGAAGACATTTTTCTAGGCGTACCGTTTTTAAGTTTAATACCAAATGGGTTGTCGAAATCTTTCCCCATCATAATCATACCTCCTCTTGGACCACGTAAAGTTTTGTGGGTAGTAGTGGTAATCACATGACAGTGCGGTACAGGGTCGTTTAAAATTCCTTTTGCGATCATTCCTGCTGGATGCGCAATGTCTGCCATAAGGATGGCTCCTACTTTATCGGCAATTTCTCTAAATCGCTTATAGTCAATATCTCTAGGGTAAGCCGATGCACCAGCGATAATCATTTTTGGATTTTCGCGAAGCGCAACTTCTTCTACTTGATCGTAATCGATTAATCCGGTTTCTTTATCTACTCCGTAAAATACTGGATTGTATAATCTACCTGAAAAGTTAACTGGAGAACCATGAGTTAAATGTCCACCATGCGAAAGGTCAAAGCCTAAGAAAGTGTCGCCAGGATTCAATACTACAGAAAATACTGCTGTATTGGCCTGTGATCCGCTATGTGGTTGTACGTTTACATATTCTACTCCAAATAATTCTTTTGCACGATCAATTGCCAGTTGCTCTACTTTATCTACTACCTCACAGCCTCCGTAGTAACGTCGTCCTGGATAGCCCTCTGCATATTTGTTTGTTAAGATAGACCCGGCAGCCGCCATAACATCATCGCTAACGAAGTTTTCTGAAGCTATTAACTCCAGTCCGTTAAGCTGACGTTGTCTCTCTTCTTCAATTAAGTTGAAAATTTCGGTATCTTTTCCCATCATAATAAGTTTTTTATGCATTCAAAAATACAAATAGATTCTGAATAATGTTAAGATAATCTTATCTTTGAATCGTTTGTATCCTTATAATTAACACTTATCACATTCTCAATTATCTATGACGTTAACAGCAAATGATATAAATAGAAAATCTTGGTTGGAAGTAAACAAAGACTCCGACTTCCCTATTCAAAATATTCCATTTGGTATTTTCCTTCGTCCAGACGACGTAATTACCGCTGGAACTAGAATTGGCGATTATGCCATAGACCTTGCCGCTTTGCATAGCCTAGGTTATTTTAAAGGCATAGATTTAGATTCAGAAATATTCGCACAAGACACGCTTAACGATTTTATTAGCCTTGGACGGACTACTTGGCGTAAAGTACGAAACAGACTATCGGATATATTTTTATTATCCAACACTAGTTTGCAAAACAATAGTGCAGATCGTGAAAAAGTGTTGTTTGACATAACCGATGTAGAAATGCAATTACCGGTACAAGTAGGCGATTACACCGACTTTTACTCTAGTAAAGAACATGCAACCAATGTGGGGAAAATTTTTCGTGATCCGGAAAACGCTCTACTTCCAAATTGGCTGCATATTCCTGTAGGTTATCATGGACGAAGTTCTACTATTATTCAAAGTGGCTTACCAGTACGCCGTCCATGGGGCCAAATAAAAGAAAAGAACGTCGAGAACCCGGTATTTAGTCCATCAAAAATGTTAGACTATGAGTTGGAAATGGCATTTGTTACGTCCGATGCAAATAAGCGTGGGAAAAGCGTAGATGTGAACGAGGCCGAAAAACACATTTTTGGGATGGTATTGCTAAACGATTGGTCGGCTCGCGACATTCAAGCATGGGAATACGTTCCATTAGGGCCTTTTTTAGGAAAGAACTTTGCGACTACCATCTCGCCATGGATTGTTACTTTAGACGCGCTACAGCCATTTAAAACTACTAGCCCAGTACAGGAGAATCCAAAACCACTACCCTATCTTCAAGCAACAGATAGCAAGTATAGCTACGACATACATTTGGAGGCGCATATTAAAACGGAAAGAAGCAATTTTCAAAGAATTACTAAAACGAACTTCCAATACATGTATTGGACCATGGCACAGCAACTGGCACATCATACCGTGAATGGTTGTGAAGTGAGAAGTGGTGATTTATTAGGAAGCGGTACCATTTCTGGGACAACGCCAGATTCTTTTGGATCTATGTTAGAGCTTAGTTGGCGCGGTCAAAGACCTATTCCACTTGATAATGGCGAGATTAGAAGTTTTCTTGAGGATGGAGATGAGCTTAAAATTACCGGTTACGGCCAAGCAAATGGTATTCGAATTGGCTTTGGAGAATGTACGGGTAAAATTCTTCCCGCAAATAAAAAGTAAAGACATAAAAAAGGTTTGAGTCGTTTCTCAAACCTTTTTTTCGTTTTATAACTGCTGCAATACCCTTGCACTAATAGTATTATGCGAGCTGTGGTGTGCAAGTTGTCCGTTTCTTAATACGATAAGTTGTGGACTCTGGTGCCATACCTGAAAACGCTCGGCTACCTTATCGGATATTGGCCTATAGGCCAACAGATCTAAGTAATACATCCCGTAATCGTCCGTAGGTTCTAACTCCGACTCAAATCTACTTAACACCATACTGCTTATCCCGCATCTAGTCGAGTGCTTAAAAATAAATACCGGTCGTTGGTGCGATTCTTTTACTATGACGTCTAACTGCTCTTCCGTTGTGAGATTTTTCCACGGCAGCGGCTCTTTATCAGGTTTCTTATCTTTCTTTTTATTTCTAAAAAATCCAAACATGGGGTTTAATTTTATTTTCTACTTGTATCTACACACAAGCTAATTTTGTATAACCAAAGATAGCGAACTTTAAACTAAAAGTCTTTAGCAGATCGGTTTATAGCTTAATTCATTCTTGTTTCCACAACAAGAAGGTGATTCGCTAGCTAAAGAATTTAACAGATAATCCGTATATTTATATATTATCTCTAAACGAGATAAATGCAATCGATAACCAAAAACAACTTACCATGATAAGATCCAAAGCATTTACCTTATTTCTTATCGCCTTCTGTAGTGCGTTTATTTTTTCCTGTAAGGAGAAACCCCAAAAAAAGGAAAGCTCATCAACAATAGAAATAAAAGCGGAAGTGGATAAAAAAGCAATAACAAAACTAGCCGATAGTATTGCAATGCATGCGCAAGTCACTTTACTATCGAATGTTGCCAATGCCATTCAGCAAGGCGGCACCGAACACGCTGTAGAATTTTGTAATACGAAAGCTATTTCGCTTACTGACTCTATTGCAGGGTTATATACCGTAGCGATTCAGAGAATTACCAATAAACCACGTAATCCGAACAACTATTTGGCTACGGCACAAGACTCTTTGGTGTGGGATAAAATGTTGCAACACACGCAAGAAAAAGGCAAACTGCCTACAGGGTTTTTGGAAGCCGATGCTGGCGAATACTACTACTATAAACCTATTGCCATGGGCATGCCTACTTGTGTGAAATGCCATGGCGGAACAGACGATATAAACCCTAGAACAAGAGAAATATTACAACAACGATATCCTACCGATAAAGCTACAGGTTATAAAACAGGAGACTTTAGGGGGATGTGGAAGATTAAAATGAAAAGTCTATAAATTAAATACAAGATGGAAGAAAAGACAAGCCCAATATCTTGGCAAGATTTTGAAAAGTTAGAAATGCGAGTAGGTACTATTATTCAAGCTGAAGAATTTAAAGAAGCTAGGAATCCGGCATATAAAGTTATTGTAGATTTTGGGGATTATGGCAAACGAAAATCATCGGCCCAGATTACCAAATTATATCAGCCTGAAGAACTAATAGGAAAACAAGTAATTGCTGTAGTAAATTTTCCACCCAAACAAATAGCCAACATGATGAGTGAGTGTCTTATTTTGGGTGCTGTTGACGGCGAGGAGGTTACGCTTCTCACTTCGGATAAGCAAGTAAAAAATGGACTGCGAATTGGCTAATTAATAACTCTTATAATAACAATAATACTAGTTATCATATTATCTTTATCCATACTATTTGTTCCTATTGGTTTTATCGTAACCGAAAACAATGCGAAATATATTTTAGCAGGCTATAATACGATGAGCGAAGAGGAAAGGAAAAAAATAAACCTAAAGGTCTATCTTTCATTTTTCAGAAGGTTTCATGTATTCCTAGGTATTACTTCGCTTATACTAAGCTTGGTTATTTATTTTCTTGTAAGTGAAGTGGCAGCTGCTATATTCCTAGCTATATACCCTATTCCAGCGTACCTATATTTTATAGTTAGAAGTTCAAAGTTTTAAAAAGGTATAAAACCAAGTCTAGCAAAGCAGCTATTATAAAGCTTTTGTAGCTAAGGTTTTAAAACGATGGTTTTTAAAATAAGAAGCTCCGTGTAGCGATACATTGGCAATTAAGATAAGGTTTTGTAGAAAAGTTAGAGAATCTCTGCCATACGGAACCCTGTATATAAGCGTTACGCGCTAGCGCAACTGTCTTTTTGTCGTTCAAAACCCAAAATAACCCGACAAAATGACTTATTCTTAAAATGGCTTGTTCTTTGTTAATCTAAAGCTGAAGAAGAAACAAATTACTAACAAAACATACATCTATATATGAACTTTAATAATTTTACTATAAAATCGCAGGAGGCGGTCCAACGTGCTCAACAAATTGCGCAGGGTCACTCTCACCAGCAGATTGAAAATGAGCACCTTTTCCAAGGAATCTTGGAAGTAGATCAGAACGTAATGCCGTTTTTGCTAAAGAAACTAGACGTAAATGAGGCATTATTAAAGCAAATTATTGAAAAGCAATTAGAGAGCTTTCCTAAAGTAGAAGGAGGCGATATTATGCTTTCTAGAGAAGCTTCACGTACCGTAAGCGGTGCTTCTATCATTGCCAGAAAGATGGACGATGAATACGTTTCTATCGAACATCTTCTCTTGGCCATCTTCGATTCTAAAAGCCCTGTAGCACAAGCTATAAAAGACCAAGGGGTAACCAAGAAGAATCTAGAAATGGCTATAGAAGAACTTCGTAAAGGCGAGCGAGTAACTTCGCAAACAGCCGAAGACACTTACAATGCGTTGAATAAATATGCATTGAACTTAAACGAAATGGCTAGTGATGGTACGCTAGATCCGGTGATAGGTAGAGATGAGGAAATTCGTAGAATTTTGCAAATCCTATCTCGTAGAACAAAGAATAACCCTATTCTAGTAGGAGAACCAGGGACAGGTAAAACCGCTATTGCCGAAGGATTAGCTCATCGAATAATCGCAGGCGACATTCCCGAAAACCTAAAGGATAAAAAGGTATTCTCTTTAGATATGGGTGCCTTAATAGCTGGAGCAAAATACAAAGGAGAATTCGAAGAGCGATTAAAATCTGTAATTAAAGAAGTGTCCTCTAGCGATGGTCAAATCATCCTATTCATTGACGAAATCCACACCCTAGTAGGTGCTGGAGGTGGTCAAGGGGCTATGGATGCTGCCAACATATTAAAACCAGCTTTAGCACGTGGAGAGCTTAGAACAGTTGGAGCTACCACTCTAGATGAGTATCAGAAATACTTTGAGAAAGACAAAGCCTTGGAGCGTAGATTCCAAAAAGTAATGGTAGACGAGCCAGACACCGAAAGTGCTATTTCCATTCTTAGAGGAATTAAAGAAAAATACGAAACCCACCATCAGGTGCGCATTCGTGACGAAGCGATTATCGGAGCAGTAAAACTATCACAACGTTATATCAGTAATCGTTTTTTACCTGATAAAGCTATCGATTTAATGGACGAAGCTGCTTCTAAATTACGAATCGAAATCAATAGCAAACCTGAAGAACTAGATGTGCTAGACAGAAAGGTGATGCAATTGGAGATTGAAATCGAGGCTATAAAACGAGAGCAAGATGAAAATAAAGTAAAAATACTTCAAGCCGACTTAGCCAACTTAAAAGAAGAGCGAAACGAATTAAACGCAAAGTGGCAAAGCGAAAAGCAAGTAGTAGACAATGTACAAGCGCTTAAAAAGCAAATTGAAGAGTTCAAACTTCAAGCAGAACGAGCCGAACGCGAAGGAGACTTTGGAAAAGTTGCCGAATTACGTTACGGGAAGATTAAAGATGCACAAGATGCCCTCTTTAAATTAGAAGAAGATTTAGTTAAAAATCAAGAGAAAGGTTCGCTTATAAAAGAAGAGGTAACCTACGAAGATATAGCCGAAGTTGTTGCTAAGTGGACTGGAATTCCAGTGGCAAAAATGCTGCAAAGCGATAAAGAGAAGTTACTGAACTTAGAAGATGAGATACACAAACGTATTATTGGTCAAGAAGAAGCAGTAAACGTGGTGAGCGACGCCGTTCGTCGTAGTCGTTCC
>DATGSX010000029.1:0-7312 GCA_035302145.1 Flavobacteriaceae bacterium
TTTCCTTCTTAGAAATAGTAAGTGGAGGGGTTATGCGAATAGCGCGTTCTTCAAATAGTAACCAAAATAAAATAAGACCTCGGTCTTTACATTTTAGGATGGCTTCGTTAGCTATTTCTTTACTTTCCATTATCGGTGCTAACATAAGACCTTTTCCACGAACTTCTTTAATAAGAGGATGAACCAATAAGGATCTAAACAGCTTTTCTTTTTCAAGGGTTTGTGGAATTAAATTGGTTTCCACCAACTCTTCAAGTGTAGCTAATGCTGCCGCTGCAATAACTGGATTACCACCAAAAGTAGTAATGTGTCCTTGTTTAGGATTATCTTTTAGCAAAGACATGTGTTCGTGCGAAGCGGTAAATGCGCCTATAGGCAATCCACCTCCCATGCCTTTACCCATGACCACGATGTCGGGAACGACCTCATAGTTCTCAAAGCCAAAAAGTTTTCCGGTTCTTCCAAAACCTGGCTGAATCTCATCTAAAATTAAGAGTGCGCCAACCTCTTGGCAGCGTTCTTTTACTTTCCTTAAAAACCCATTTTCTGGCTGATGAAAACCAGCGCCTCCTTGAATGGTTTCAAAAATAACTCCAGCGGTTTTCTCGGTAATCTTATGAATATCCTCTTCTTTGTTAAATCTAATAGGAATACAGTCTGGTATAAGTGGTTCAAACGGTGCCCGCCTTTCTTTGCTTCCCATTATGCTCATAGACCCCATAGTGTTGCCGTGATATGCATTGGCACCATATATTATTTCGGTGCGGCCAGTAGCTCTTCTTGCCAGTTTAAGCGAGCCTTCTATAGCTTCGGTACCACTATTTACTAAATATGTAGTTTCTAACGGATCGGGTAAGTGTTGTGCAAGTAATTTGGTTAAGTTAAGTGCTGGCTCTTGAATATATTCTCCGTAAACCATTACGTGCAAATAGGTGTCTATTTGTTTTTTGGTGGCTTCTACTACTCGTGGATGGCAGTGACCTAAAGTACAGGCAGATACACCAGCAACAAAGTCTAAATGCTTATTACCTTCTGCATCATAAATATAACTTCCTTTTGCATGCGATATAGTCATTGCTAGGGGATGCGGTGAGGTTTGTGCTTGATAGGTGAAAAAATCTTTTTTCATGAATAATAATCTTAATTGATATGAGAGTTAATGCAAGAAGTTTAATCTAATACATCGTTATTATTTTCAGGGATTATACCATCTAAGTTAATATTGTTAGCAAAAGAGGGGTCGTCTTCAGATTTTCTAGTTTCTTCATTAAAAAATGCCTCAGGAACTTCTGGTAGTTCGATTCCTTGAATTTTCGGTAAACTTATTTTAGGCTTTCCTTTAAGTAAATCGCTTAATTCTTTGATACGCTCTTCGCCACGCCAATTAAATCCTGGTAGAAGTCTAGCATTTTTTGGTAGCATAGATTCTGGATAGAGTTTTCCTTCGGCATTTCGAATAAATCTTACACCTCGAATATCATTATCTTCTATATACATTTCAATATTACTACTTAAGGTTTTGTCGATACCTATAAGCTCGTCTTTTTCATCGCGTGTATAAAATAAAACTTCTGTATTTCGATTTATTTTAACCGTATCAAGCTTATTGTCTGTAAATAATCCTAAGAGATACTGCCCCTTAATTTGATTAAAACCACCGCTTAGTGTATCAGGTTGAATAATGAAGGCATTGTTATGAACAAGTAAAGTATCCATTTCCTTAGCGGTATTATCATAAAACATCTGAATAGTATCGCCCGTCATTTGATTTTCACCGCTCCATACCACTGGTCTGCGCAACAATTTCATAATACCACTTTTCTCATCCACAAAAATTGAATCGGCTTTCCCGCTCATTGGCTCTTCAATTCCAGCGGTGTCTATTTTTATAAAACGGGCATCTGGATAAGCATTCATAATTCTATGCTGAGGTTTGCCAGTAATCACAATTTTATTTGCGTTCACATAAAGCGTGTCAGCTTGCTGTTTAGATGCAACTATCGGGTTTTTAGTAATAATAACGGAATCTTTGTCTCTGTATACCTCTGCATAATGTCCTATAACTTTACTTCCGTTTATACTGTCGTATACTCGAATGTTGTTTGTAGCCGATGCGAAATTGTCATTTCTATTAAAATATATACTATCGCCATAAAGTACACGGTCATCGTAGTCTACACGAGCATTTTTAACAAAGTATCCGTGGCTTTGTCTGGTTTGAAAAAAGCCTCTTTCGGAATACACCTGGCTATTCTCACCGGTGATAGTCGATGGGCCATATAGATATGCATCACCAGATTCGGAATAATAATCTACATGTTCTGAATCTAAAATATAATCGGGGTTTACTATATGAACCTTGTCTAAAAATTGATACATTTTAGTCGCAGTGTAGTACCTTCCTATAGTACTATTTAAAACGCTCGAAGAATCGCGAACAACTCCGCCAGTGTCGTAGTAAGCTTGTTGTCGGATACGATCAAAATAAAGCACTTCGCTTTCTAGAGTAGTTTGTGGCTCTCTAAGTAGAACATCGCCCCGAGCGAATGCTAATTGTGTATTTCCATTGTATTCAGTGTAGTTACTTCGTAGACTTATGGTGTCGCCTTGGGTCATGTAGACATTACCATAGGCTCGAACAAAATTTTCTTGTGGATATAAATAAGCTTGATCACACCACATGTTTACCCCTTCATGAGTAATAAGTACTTGTCCAGATGCATCTTTGGTATAGATAATAGCATCTGGTAATTCTGGGCGTTTCTCTGTATAGCCTGAGCGGATTTCTACTTTTTGTGGTTCTTGGGTATAAGCAGTACCTATTCCAATAAAAAGTAAAATAATCTGGATTATGTAGTGTTTGCGAAACAAATATTCAAATTTAAATTACGTATAAAATTTCAAAACGAGTTTTCCGTAAATAAAGATACGGAAATACTCGTTTTTAAAACTTGCTATGTGAAGAAAATCTACCTATGAATGGTTTGTGTACGGTCTGGTCCTACAGAAACAATAGTCACTGGCACGTTCACTTCTTTTTCTATAAAAGCGATATAATCTTTTAATGCTTTTGGTAGTGCTTCTACCTTATTTACTTTAGTTATATCTTCTTTCCAGCCCTTAAACTCTTGGTAAATTGGCTTTACATACTCCTCTTCAATAGAGTAGGGTAGGTGATCAATTTTCTCTCCTTGATATTCATATGCCGTACAAACTTTAATTTTATCCATACCGCTTAATACATCAGCTTTCATCATGAAAAGTTCGGTAACTCCGTTTATCTCTACAGCATACTTCAATGCAACTAGGTCTAACCAGCCACAACGACGTGCACGTCCAGTTGTAGCACCAAACTCTTTTCCAACACGAGCTAGGGTTTCGCCGTCTTCGTCGAATAATTCGGTAGGGAACGGTCCGCTTCCTACACGAGTGGTATAAGCTTTAAACACCCCGTATACTTTCCCAATGCTAGAAGGTGATACGCCCAACCCAGTACAAGCTCCTGCTGCAGTGGTGTTGGAAGAGGTTACAAATGGATAGGTTCCAAAATCGATGTCGAGTAATGAACCCTGTGCTCCTTCTGCAAGAATGGTTTTTTTATCTTTTTGTGCTGTATTCAAATAGTGTTCACTATCGATAAAAGTAAGCTCTTTTAAAACTTTTATTGCAGCAAAGAATTCTTCTTCTAACTCTGCAAGGTTGTATTCTACTTTTACGCCAAAAGATTGAATCATCCCTTCGTGCTTATCGGCTAGTTGACGGTATTTTTCTTTCCAGGTTGGTAAGTCTAAATCGCCAACACGAATTCCATTTCTACCAGTTTTATCCATATACGTCGGTCCAATCCCTTTTAAGGTTGAGCCGATTTTCGCTTTTCCTTTCGAAGCTTCGCTTGCTGCATCTAGCAAACGATGGGTAGGCAAAATAAGATGTGCTTTTCTAGATATTAATAACTTGGATTTTATATCCAAATTGAATTTTTTTAGGTTGTCCAGTTCTTTTTTAAAGATTACCGGATCGATTACCACCCCGTTTCCGACTACATTTATTGCGTTGTCGTGAAAGATACCGCTAGGTATGGTGTGTAAAACGTGTTTCATACCATCGAATTCCAAAGTATGCCCAGCATTTGGACCGCCTTGAAAACGTGCTATGATGTTGTAGTTTTTGGTAAGGACATCTACAATTTTTCCTTTCCCTTCGTCTCCCCATTGGAGCCCAAGTAGTAAGTCTACCGCCATAATATATTAGTTGGTTTTATTTCTTTTTCCGTAGAAATATAACGAGTGATTTGAAATTTCAACATCAAAAACCTCTTCTATCGTTTTTTTGATAGAATGTATCCTCGGATCACAGAATTCTATTACCTCACCATCGTCTAAAATAACGTGATCATGTTGCTTGTCGAAATATGATTTTTCGTAATGCGCTTGGTTTTGTCCAAATTGGTGTTTACGGACTAATCCAGATTCTAACAAGAGCTCGATAGTGTTGTATAAGGTTGCACGGCTAACACGATAATTCTTGTTTTTCATATTGATATATAAAGACTCAATATCAAAGTGTTCCGTATAATCGTATATCTCCTGTAGAATCGCGTAGCGTTCCGGTGTTTTTCTGTGTCCTTTCTCTTCTAAGAATGCTGTAAAAACATCCTTAACAATTGCTTGATTAGATAATTGTTTTTCTTTCTCCATAATTCAGCGTCAAATATACCTAAATTTAAGTTCGGGTAACTTTTTCAATCCCATTTATTTTTTTCAAATCTTCAATAAGTCTATCTAAGGTTGTTTTATTGCGAACGGATAAGGCTATTTTACCATTAAATATACCATCATAGCTATCAAAGTTTAGATTGTGCATGTTGATATTGTGGTATTTAGAAATGACTTTGGTTACTTGATTCACTAGTCCAAACTGATCAATCCCGTTTATTGTAATAACAGCTTTAAAATCATGTTGTGTGGAGTCGATCCACTTTGCTTTTAAAATTCTATACGCAAAATTACTATGTAATTGTAAGGCATTCGGGCAATCTTTTCTATGAATTTTAATTCCTTCATTTATCGTTAAGAATCCAAACACATCATCTCCAGGTAATGCATTGCAACATGCTGCCATTTTGTAATCTAACTTCTCTTCATCATTTCCAAAAACTAACTGATCATAATTCTCGGTAACCTCTGATTTTTGTTTTTTGGGTGAAGGACTAGGTCGTCGTACTCTATTTTTGAAGAAGTTAAATAATGCGTTATTACGACTAGCAGCGTAGTCTTTAAGCTGCGGGTTATCAATAATTTCTGCGCCAACTCTATAAAATAAATCCTGACTGGTTTTTAATTTAAAGAATCGCACCATTTCGTTGGTCGTACGCTCGTCTAAGGTAATTCGTAACGAACGCAATTTTCTTGTGAGTATTTCCTTTCCAACTGCTGCAATTTCTCGCTTTTCTTCTCTAAGCGAAGCCCTAATTTTGTTTCTTGCTTTTGCGGTAGTAACATAATCCAACCAGTTTGCTGATGGTGTTTGGTTTTTAGAAGTAATAATCTCTACTTGATTTCCACTCTTTAAAACATGGCTTAGGGGGACTAGTTTTCCATTTACCCTTGCACCCCGGGTACTTAATCCGATTTCGGTATGGATTTGAAAAGCAAAGTCTAATGCAGTTGCACCTTTGGGTAAAGGATATAAATCCCCTTTGGGTGAGAAAACAAATATTTCTTTAGCATAAAGGTTAAGTTTAAATTCTTCTACGAAATCGACTGCGTTCATATCTGGGTTTTCTAAACTATCTTGAAGCTTATTTAACCACAAATCCAAACCTACATCCTCTTTATCTTCTTTGTTTTTATATTTATAATGCGCAGCATATCCTTTCTCTGCAATTTCATTCATCCTTTCACTGCGAATTTGCACTTCTACCCATCTACCTTTTGGCCCCATAACCGTAATGTGTAAGGCTTCATATCCGGTTGATTTTGGAGCTGAAATCCAATCACGTAAACGGGTTGGATTAGGCCGGAAGTGATCGGTTACTATAGAGTATATTTTCCAAGCTAGGAACTTTTCCTCTTCCGGTTCTGAATCGTATACAATCCGAATGGCAAACTTATCATATACCTCGTTATAGGTTATGTTTTGTGCCTTCATTTTCTTTCGAATAGAATAAATGGATTTAGGTCGACCCTTAATGGAATAGGTAAGGTTCTCTAAGTCTAAGGATTCTTTAATAATTGCAGAAAAGTCCTCAATATAAGCGTCTTGCTCTTCCTTGCTATCTTTAACTTGGTTTAAAATGTCTTGGTAAACTTCGGGTTCTGTATACTTTAAAGCTAAATCTTCTAGTTCTATTTTAATATTATACATACCAATTCTATGGGCTAGTGGAGCATAGATGTATAAAGTTTCCGAAGCTATTTTTTCTTGTTTATACTTCTTCATTGCATCCATTGTCTGCATATTGTGCAGTCTGTCGGCTATCTTGATAATAATAACACGAATATCCTCATTGAGGGTAAGAAGCATCTTACGGAAGTTTTCGGCTTGTAGCGAAACATCCGTATCGATAGGCATATTGGCTATTTTTGTTAGACCATCTACTATTTTCGCAACATTTTCCCCAAAGAGCTCTCGCATGTCTTCTAGGGTATACTCTGTATCTTCTACTACATCATGTAAGAGTGCTGCGGCGATACTAGTGGCATCTAAACCGATTTCGGACGCTACTATCCGAGCTACAGCGATAGGATGAAAAATATAAGCTTCGCCAGATTTCCTGCGTTGGTCTTTGTGCGCATCTACCGCCACATCGAATGCTTTCCGAATTAGTTTTTTATCATCATCGGTTAAACTCTGGTAACTGATTTTTAATAGTTCTTTGTATTGCCGAGCAATTGCTTTGTTTTCTTTTTCAATATCTATTTCTGTCATAGGTCTTAAAAATATGTAGTTATATATGCCGTAGCAGATCGATTTACTTTCATAGCAATATACAAATAAAGTTGGATAGAATAAATCGAATACACACTCAAATTATGAGCCGGAATATAAGCGATAAACCTCTATGACTAGACCATTTAATTTATCGAGAATGATGAAGAGAAAAATCTGAGTGAATCGTACGCAACATGTGGTAAACAGTCGTACGATTAAACCATTTATTTTAATCATTACCCCAATAATCGCAACAGAAACTTTTGAGATATAATTTCCCTTTAAAACTCAAAAATACAGTAACGGAATGCTTTTTTCGGATTTTACATGCTGAAACCGTGGCTTTTAAACATAAAATCCCTTACCCAAATTTCGGGAA
>DATGSX010000030.1:0-19584 GCA_035302145.1 Flavobacteriaceae bacterium
GCCATAAAGTCTTCTAGAATATCGATTTCTCCTTTAAAGTATACAGTATCATCTTTAATATCGTATTCGAAAGTTTTAGTTACCGAGCGCTCATTCATAGAGATTGTTACAGGAACTTTCCCGTCTTTAAGCTCACCTAAGTTTCCATGAATATCACCTTTTAGATTTAAAAAGAAGTTATCGACTATGGTTTTATCTCTATCTGCGTCGTTTGTATTAGCACTTTCTTTATCGACTTTAAACGTGAGATTGCTCAATTTTTCTTCTGGAGTTTGACCATCCTTGTTATATTCTAAATCAAAGTCAGTGAAAGAGCCTCTCACAGCTTCTTTTTCTTCAAATTTATAGGCTATCCAGTCTAATGTTACAGCTAGTTCTTTATTGCTTTCTGCCTTAGCATCTGTTTCATTGATAATTTCTTTTTCTATAGTAACTTCTTTCTCTTGCTTTTGCTGATTGTTACAAGCTACAAGGCTAAGCATACAAATAGCTAAAAATAGTTTTTTCATAATAATTGGATATATGTTTAAGGTTTTGAATAAGTAAATATACTGTAATTTTTATTGCTTATTAAATAGTTGAATATAATGTAAGTATAATTTTGAAATAATTAAGTAAAGTGCTTTATAATCCGATATAATTAAAAGGGCTTATGTTCCGCAACTCTTCCTTTATTGCTTCATTAACCTCTAATTCATCAATAAATGCTTGGATAGTTTGTTGAGTTATTGCCTCATTTTTTCTAGTTAATTCTTTTAATGCTTCGTAAGGTTTTGGATAACTTTCACGCCTTAAAATTGTTTGAATTGCTTCGGCAACTACCGCCCAGTTATTATCCAAATCTTTATTAATGGCTTTTTCCGAAAGCAACAGTTTATCCAATCCACGTATAGTAGAAGAAATGGCTATTAAACTGTGACCTATAGGTACTCCAAGATTTCGCAATACGGTGCTATCCGATAAATCTCGTTGTAATCGGCTCACAGGCAGTTTACTAGAGAAATGCTCAAATAAGGCGTTTGCAATTCCAATATTCCCTTCGCTGTTTTCGAAATCTATTGGATTTACTTTATGTGGCATAGCACTAGAACCTATCTCACCTTCTTTTATTTTCTGATGGAAATATTCCATGGAAATATAGGTCCAGAAATCTCGATTTAAATCAAGAATAATATTGTTGATTCGCTTTAAGGTATCGAATAATGCAGCCAAATGATCGTAATGCTCAATTTGAGTGGTAGGGTAGGAGTGGTATAATCCCAAAGTGTTCTCTATGAAACTCTTCCCAAATCCTAGCCAGTCTTGATTTGGGTAAGCAACAATATGTGCATTATACCCTCCAGTTGCCCCTCCAAATTTAGCAGCATATTTAGTTTGCAATAAAATTTGTTTTTGTTCTTGTATTCTTACAAGGAAAACTTCGAGTTCTTTTCCTAGTCGCGTTGGTGTTGCTGGTTGTCCGTGTGTCCTTGCTAACATAGGAACATCTCGCCATTTATTGGCTAAGGTTTCTATTTTCTTTTCAAGTTTAGTTAATCGTGGTAAATAAACGTTTTCTATAGATTCTTTTACAGCCAGCGGTATAGCAGTATTGTTTATGTCTTGAGAAGTTAAACCAAAGTGAACAAACTCTAAATGTTTATCCAGCCCTAAAGCCTGTAATCTATCTTTCACAAAATACTCTACTGCCTTTACATCGTGGTTAGTGATGCGCTCGGTTTCTTTTATTTCCTTTGTATCTTCGGAGGAAAATTCTTGATATATTTTTCGTAATGCTGTGGTTTCCGTCTGGGATAGCTGTTTTAATGGCGGAATTTCGGTTTTGCATAATGCGATGAAATATTCAATTTCAATTCGCACACGATAGTGCATGAGCGCTGCTTCGGAAAAATAAGTTTGTAAGTCTTTGGTTCTAGATGCATATCTACCATCTATGGGCGATACAGCATTTAAGGAGTGAATAGACATCGGTGTAAATGCTTTAAAATGATAATTTAATCAAAAAAAGACCAGAGTACTGAAATACACTGGTCTTTCATTTATTCAATATATTATAAAATATTATATGTGGATTACTTCGCCATATGCATCGGCAACAGCTTCCATAACCACCTCACTCATAGTAGGGTGTGGATGAACAGCTTTCATGACTTCGTAACCTGTGGTCTCTAGCTTTCTTGCAACTACAGCTTCTGCAATCATATCGGTTACACCAGCACCAATCATGTGACAACCTAACCATTCACCGTATTTTGCATCAAAAATTACTTTTACAAAACCGTCTGTGGTTCCAGCTGCACTTGCTTTTCCGTTTGCAGAGAATGGAAATTTACCAACTTTGATATCATATCCTGCTTCTTTTGCCTGCTTTTCGGTATATCCTACACTTGCAATTTCTGGAGTTGCGTAGGTACAACCTGGAATATTTCCGTAATCGATTGGTTCAACATGTATTCCTTTTATTTTCTCTACACAGCAAATTCCTTCTGCTGAAGCCACGTGAGCAAGCGCTGGGCCATCTACTACATCACCTATTGCATAATAACCTGGGATGTTAGTTTGGTACCACTCATTTACTTCAATTTTACCTTCTTGAACGATAATACCTACATCTTCTAGTCCAATGCCATCGATGTTGGCTGTAATACCTACTGCAGAAA
Source organism: Flavobacteriaceae bacterium (assembly GCA_035302145.1). Classification (GTDB taxonomy): domain Bacteria; phylum Bacteroidota; class Bacteroidia; order Flavobacteriales; family Flavobacteriaceae; genus JAJYTI01. The sequence continues at coordinate 2,661 of DATGSX010000030.1, forward strand.
GTACGATGTCGGCTTCTAATACCTCTTCACCTTTCTTTGTTTTCACAGTAGCTTTTACTTTATCGCCACTCGTATCTACTTTTTCTACTGAAGCGTTGGTCATTACATTAATTCCGGCTTTTTTGAACGAACGCTCAAACTGCTTCGATATGTCTTCGTCTTCTACTGGGACTAATCTTGGTAAGTACTCTACTATGGTAACTTCGGTTCCCATAGCATTATAGAAATCAGCAAACTCAACGCCAATAGCACCACTACCAACTACAATCATAGATTTTGGTTGCTCTTTTAAGCTCATTGCTTCACGATAGCCAATTATTTTCTTACCATCTTGTTTTAGACTTGGCAGGACACGTGATTGTGCGCCAGTTGCAATGATGATATGATTGGCACTATATTCCTTACCATCTACATCTACTTTCTTACCAGGCTTTAATTTACCGTAACCGTTAATGACATCGATTTTATTTTTCCTCATTAAGAAATCGATTCCTTTGCTCATCCCTCCAGCTACATTACGACTTCTTTCAATGACCTTATCAAAGTTTTTATCTGCTTTTTCTACGCTAAGACCAAACTCCTCTGCATTTTGAAGGTATCGGAATACTTCGGCGCTTTTTAATAAGGCTTTTGTAGGAATACATCCCCAGTTTAAACAAACTCCGCCTAAGCTTTCTTTTTCTATAACGGCTGTTTTAAAACCTAATTGCGAAGCTCTAATCGCTGCAACATAGCCACCTGGGCCACTTCCTAATACTATAATATCGTATTTACTCATTTTTCAGTTACGTTAAATTAAATTTCATTATACCTCGAAAGGGCTACGAAAATACAAAATCTATATTGAATATTGAAAATTTAAGGCGAAAGTGCCTTTGTCATCTATTTCTTACCCTCAAAATCGATAGCTAGTGAGTTTATGCAGTAGCGCATTCCCGTTTCAGTTGGGCCATCGTTAAAGACGTGTCCTAAATGACTTCCACAAGCAGCACAACAAACCTCAGTCCGGATCATTCCACGACTTTTGTCTTCTTTATATTCAATTGTGCCAGGAATGGCCTTGTCAAATGAAGGCCAACCACAATGTGCATCGAATTTAGTGTCACTTTCAAAAAGCTTGGTGTTACAAGCACCACAATGATACTCTCCTTGATCGAAGTGCATATTGTATTCGCCCGTAAATGGACGTTCGGTGCCTTGTTGTCGGAGTATAGCATAACGCTCAGGTCCCAATTCCTTTAACCACTCTTCTTCAGACTTATTCACTTTATATTTATTCTCTTCTTTCATTATTGAATTCAGTTTAATATTAATTAATCCATTCAACTTGATCACTTGCTAATAATTCCTCCATAGAAGGATACTCATTTGCAAATTCTGATGGTACTACTGCAATTCGGAAAGTTTGACCTTGTGTAAAAGCAGGTGATAGATCACCAAGATAGAAGTCACCATCAAGAAAAATATTAACATCAAGGAAAGTGTGATTAAAACTATAAATCATAGTTCCCAATCCATTAACAAAATATGTTTGTGGTAAAGGTGTCCATACATCTACATTACCATCTACAACCTCCTCAAGCAGGTAAACTAGAACAGCATCGGCTTCGTATACTTCTACATTGCTAGGGAAATCAACAATTGCACTAAAATTGTTTCCAGGATTAAAACTGACAGTAGTTTCAAACACTTGTCCTAAAATATTTATACCAGCAGGTCCTTGCGGGCCTCTATCTCCTTTACAAGACACTAACACGAAGAATAAAAGTAAGCCTATGGTTATTCCAAATCTTTTCATAATCAAATATTATTGGTTAATTATAATTGCTGTTAAAATATTAATTTCGAAAATATAAAATTACGCTTTGTAACGGGAATCCGAATGAAATTTCCTGTTAATTTACCTTGAAAAGAGATTTAAGTTGGTTTAAATCATAAAGTTATGTGGGAGTTTTGCGATGCTTTGTGTATAAGTTGGAGTAATCGTTTTAATATATCGACTAATATCTTATAATAATATTAATTTCAATTGAAAAGTAATCTTATTATTTATATTTGAACACATAGCTCTAGAGCGAGCGGATAGTATTAGTATTTATAAGATATAATTACAAAATCTAAAACATGAAAAAAATAATAATAAGTACGATTGCGGCTACATTGTTTGTTATATCAGGCTGTAGCGTAAATCCATTTACTGGAAAGTCGACTATGGCTTTGGTGTCTAACGCAGAGTTGTTTCCTATGGCATTTCAAGAATATGACTCTTTCTTGAATGAACATAAAGTAGTACAGAATACTAATGAGTCTCGTATGATAGAAAATGTGGGGCAACGAATTGCTAATGCAGCCGATGTATGGCTAAAAGCAAATGGTTATCCAAACTACTTAGACGATTACAGATGGGAGTTTAAATTGGTGGAAGACAAGCAAATCAATGCTTGGTGTATGCCTGGGGGTAAAATAGTTTTTTATACTGGAATTTTACCGATAGCTAAGGATGAAGCTGGAATAGCTGCGATAATGGGACACGAGGTTGCTCACGCATTGTCAAACCATGGACAGCAGCGTATGAGTGCAGCACAATATCAAGCACTAATAGGTGAGGTGGGAAGTGCTGCTTTGGGGAATAGCCCAAAATATCAGCAGATTTTTCAACAAGCCTATGGGGTTGGATCTACTGTTGGTGTAATGCTTCCGTTTAGCCGGAATCATGAAGCTGAAGCTGATAAGATTGGTCTTACACTAATGACTATTGCTGGGTATGACCCGATGGAGGCTGCCTATTTATGGGAGCGAATGGCCCAAGTAGGAGGCGCAGCACCACCAGAAATTTTAAGTACCCACCCTTCTAATCAAACCCGTATACAAAAAATAATCCAATGGGTGCCAGAAGCAAAAAGAGAAGCTGCAAAGTATAAGTAAAATTGAAACACCTAATAATAAGACTGTTTATTAAATTAAGCAGTCTTATTTTTTTAATATGAAGTATAAATATCCAAAAGGAAGTAAAAAACTTATCCGTTCATGGGCATTTTACGATTGGGCGAATTCTGTCTATAGTCTTGTAATTGTCTCGTCTATCTTTCCAATATTTTATGGTGCACTTACCCTAATAAAAGACACAGAAGGCAATGTGATTAGTAATCAGGTAGAGTTTATGGGGCTTAGCTTTAAGAACGATTCGTTGATTAGTTTTGTAACTGCAGCTGCATTTATTGTGGTAGCCGTTTTTAGTCCGCTTTTGGGAGGTATAGCAGATTACTTAGGTAATAAAAAACGATTTCTTCAGTTTTTTTGTTATTTAGGCGGATTAGCCTGTATTGGATTATTTTGGTTTGACTTAGATTCATTGTTTTTCGGCTTGTTATGTTATTTCCTCGCCATAATTGGTTTTTGGGCAAGTTTGGTTTTTTATAATTCATATTTGCCGGAAATAGCTTTTAAAGAGCAACAGGACAAAGCCAGTGCTTTGGGCTTCTCGCTTGGATATATAGGTAGTGTAATCTTGCTTATACTTTGTCTAATAATGATTGAAGGACATAATTGGTTTGGTTTCGCATCGGCAGAATTACCTACACGCCTATCTTTTGTTTTAACCGGCGTTTGGTGGATGGGATTTAGTCAGATTACGTATAAAAATTTACCTGTACCAAAAAGTAAAAAGAAGTTTGAAAAATCTACTTTACTTAAAGGTTATCAAGAGCTATCTAAAATATGGCAAAAGCTAAAAGCTGATATGATTTTACGCCGTTTTTTATATGCTTTTTTCGTTTATAGCATGGCGGTACAAACCATTATGTTGGTAGCTACTTATTTTGGAATAGAAGAGATAAATTGGGCAGGCGCAAATCAAACTACAGGACTTATTGTAAGTATTTTGCTTATTCAACTAATCGCTATTGTAGGAGCAGAAATAATGGCTCGAATGGCTATGCGTTTTGGAAATATTAGAACGTTATTGGTTATTAATGTTTTGTGGATTATAATCTGCGCTTATGCATTTACCATTAATACGCCAACAGAATTTTATATCACAGCTGGTGGGGTTGGTTTAATAATGGGAGGTATCCAATCTTTATCTCGTTCTACGTATTCCAAGCTCTTGCCACCAAATGTAGTGGACACCACATCATACTTTAGTTTTTACGATGTAACGGAAAAAGTAGGAATTGTCCTTGGAATGATGGTTTATGGCTATGTCTCTCAAGCTATGGGAAGTATTCGATATGCTGTTCTTTTATTTATCAGCTTTTTTATTGGAGGAGTGATTTTATTACTAAGAGTCCCTGCTAAATAAAAACTTATGCTATATTTGTGAAAGTTATATTAAAATTTAAAAACCATATGATGTCTTATCGCTTGTATTTCTCAGTGTTTGTAATGCTAGCAACTGTTTTTCTATTCAGTTGCGAGGATGAACCTCTTGATGTAGGTTTAGATGATGGCTTACCTAATTTAGAAACGGGAACTATATCATTTAAAGTAGACGGCGAGTTTATGGAGTATGATGGTGCAGCCACGTACCGTGAGCATCAAGTACAAGGACCCGATGGAACTACAACAGTTATGAAAGGATGGCAAATACTTGCGACAGATAATAGTGAAGCTCTAAGATTATCAATACAATTAACCCCTGCAGAATTGGAAACAGGAAGTTTTGATATTACAGGATTAGGTGAAGATTCTATAAATATTATAAATTATCTCCCTTCTACAGTTGAAGGACAGGAAATTTATGAAGCTACTTCAGGAAGATTACGAATTACAGATTTAAATATTGAAGAATCTGGTTTTGGAACTATGTCTGCAAATTTTAATGCTTCGTTGTCATTATCCACTAATCAAGCGGTTCAGATAGAAATAATCGATGGTCGTATTAACAACGTACCTGTTATCGTTGTAGATGATTCTTATTTCGATATGTAAAAAAGAATATTCTAAGTTTTAAAATCCTCTAATGAATTTATTTATTAGAGGATTTTTTGTTTTCATACTATTTAGCTTAGCTGTACTCTACAGAAATTTACGTTTTTCAATAAATGACTGAAAAGTGATACCTTTAGTAATTGGATAAGAAGGATGCAAACGTTTTTCATAAATGGTTTGTAGTTATAAAGAAGAATGTACACTTGCTTAAACGTCTTATCAGATTAAATTAAAAGCTACAGTTTCTTACTCGATTAGAATACTAGTATAAATAAAAAATGAAAGCCCCTCCGAATAACCGAAGGGGCTTTTTACATGCTTTAAAAATAAATAAGACTACTTATTTATACTATCTAAAATAGTGTTTAAAGTTTTGCTCGGACGCATAGCTGCTGAAGTTTTTTCGAAATCTGGGATGTAATATCCGTCAATATTCACTTTGCTACCTTGTGCATCGTTAAGCTCCTTTACTATGGCATCTTCTTTATTAACCATCTCTTCTGCTATAGGTGCAAAAGTTTTTTGCAGATCAGCATCTTTGGTTTGTGCTGCTAAAGCTTGTGCCCAGTACATAGCTAAGTAGAAATGGCTTCCTCGGTTATCAAGTTCATTTACTTTTCTAGATGGTGACTTACCATTGTCAAGGTATTTCTCAGTTGCTTGGTCTAGTGCTTTTCCTAGAACGATTGCTTTAGGGTTGTCGTAAACTTCACCTAAGTGTTCTAATGATACTGCAAGTGCTAAGAACTCACCAAGTGAATCCCAACGAAGGTGTCCTTCTTCTACAAATTGCTGTACGTGTCTTGGAGCCGATCCTCCAGCACCTGTTTCAAATAATCCACCGCCATTCATCAATGGAACAATAGAAAGCATTTTTGCACTAGTACCTAGTTCTAAAATAGGGAAGAGGTCAGTTAGGTAATCACGTAATACGTTTCCTGTTACCGAAATGGTGTCTTTTCCTTCTTTTACTCTTTGTAATGTATAGTGTGTAGCGTCTTCTACACTCATTATTTTTATTTCTAGTCCTTCGGTGTCGTGCTCTGGTAAATATTTTTCTACTTTCTTAATTAGCTCTCGGTCGTGTGCACGATTTTTGTCTAACCAGAATATAGCTGGAGTATCGGTAGCACGTGCGCGATTTACAGCTAACTTAATCCAATCTTGGATAGGTAAGTCTTTTGCTTGACACATTCTCCAAATATCCCCTTCCTCAACATTATGCTCCATCAGTACCTCACCGTCTTGGTTTATTACTTGAACAGTTCCAGCTTCTGGTATGATGAAGGTTTTGTCGTGAGAACCATACTCTTCAGCTTTCTGCGCCATTAGACCAACGTTAGGTACAGTTCCCATTGTCGTAGGATCAAATGCGCCATTTTCTTTACAGAAATCTATTGTAGCTTGGTATACCGATGCGTAGCTACTATCTGGAATGATGGCTTTTGCATCTTGAGTGTTTCCATCCTTGTCCCACATCTTACCTGAGTTACGTATCATGGAAGGCATAGAAGCATCAATAATCACGTCGCTTGGTACGTGTAAGTTGGTTATTCCTTTGTCGGAATCTACCATAGCGATAGCAGGATTGTTCTCATATACTTTTTCAATATCTGCTAAAATCTGCTTTTGCTTGTCTTGTGGTAATTCTTTTATATTAGATAAAACGTCACCAAATCCATTGGTTAAATCAACACCTACACTTTCTAGGTCTTCTCCATGTTTTTCGAAGATGTCGTTGAAGAACACACGTACGGCATGACCGAAAATAACTGGGTCACTTACCTTCATCATCGTGGCCTTCATGTGTAGTGAGAAGAGTACATCTTGTTCTTTAGCATCTTTTAGTTGTTCTTCGAAGAATGAAATCAGTGCTTTCTTACTCATGAACGTACCGTCAATAATCTCACCAGCCAGAAGTGGGGTGTTTTCTTTTAGTACGATATCTTTTCCGGCTTTGGTTTTAAGCACAATTTTGACTGCTCCTTCTTTATCTACAGTGACTGATTTTTCGTTATGTGCAAAGTCATTAGCCGACATGGTGGCAACGTGCGACTTAGAGTCTTTGGTCCAAGCCCCCATACTGTGTGGGTTTTTCTTTGCAAAGTTCTTTACGGCATTTGGTGCGCGTCTATCGCTATTACCCTCTCGTAGTACTGGGTTTACGTTACTACCTTTAACTCTATTGTATCGAGCGCGAATATCTTTTTCCTTTTCTGTTTTTGGATTTTCAGGATAATCAGGAATAGCAAACCCCTTTTCTTGAAGCTCTTTTATAGCTGCCACTAATTGTGGAACCGATGCACTGATATTAGGTAGTTTAATAATATTGGCTTCTGGTTTCTTTACAAGTTCTCCTAAATACTCTAAATCATCGGAAACGCGTTGTTCTTCTGTTAAAAAGTCTGGGAATAACGCTAAAATACGATGTGACAAGGAGATGTCACGTGTTTCTAAAGCTACCTTGGCAGGTGCTGCGAAAGCTTGCACAATTGGCAAAAATGAATGAGTCGCCAGTGCTGGAGCTTCGTCTGTGCGTGTGTAAATAATTTTGGCTGCTTTTGTCATAAAAAAGTATATTTATTATGTCTGTTGAATATTTTTTGAAAATAATTGCGACAAATATACACATTTTTACGCAGATTTTTATAGGAATAAGTTCAAACTAGATGACTTCTGGTTTGTTCATGTAGAAGTTTAAGAGTTGGACAAAAAAGAAAAGCGATTTGTTCTAAAACAAATCGCTTTTCAAATAAGATAGAAAGGTTATTATTAATAACGCTTTTCTTTAATTCTTGCTCTTCTACCTGTAAGTTCACGGAAGTAGTTGATACGTTTTCTACGTACATCACCTCTTCTGTTAACCTCAATTCTTTGAATGTTAGGTGAGTTCAGTGGGAAGATACGCTCTACACCAACAGTACCTGACATTTTACGGATAGTAAATGTTTTAGTTTTTCCAGTTCCTTTTACTTGGATTACAACTCCACGGAAGAACTGGGTTCTAGTCTTGTCACCCTCTCTAATATCTGAGTATACTGTGATGGTATCACCAGCACCAAACTCTGGAAGGTCTCTTTGTTCGATAAACTCGTTCTCGACAAATTTGATTAATTCGCTCATTTTATGATCGATATGTATTTATATATTTGAGGCAACATTCACGGCTTTCGTCAGAGGTTACCCAAACAGAATGCAAAGATAAAAGTATTATGAAACTAAACAAACTTTACAACAAATATTCTGATTATAAAGTTTGTTTATTAGCTGTAAATTAGAGAAAAACTACTTTTCTTCTTTATTAAAGTATAGTAAGTAATAATACATTTGTCGTTCTTCATCCCAACCTTTTTCAATAAATCGTTCTGCGCTTTCCGGGTTTATGAAATCCATCTTAATTTGCATGTTTGTATCTAGGTTGATAACATTTTTAATCTTCTTTCTAGCTGCACTGACTGCCGTATTTGCAATAGGAAAAGAAGTAGAGTCTTCTATACGGTATTTAGGCCCTTTTTCGGCTTTGTAATGTCGGAACTCAGGGATTAAATCTGGGTTTTCTATTACTTCGTTCATGAAAGCGGTTTCCTCGAAGTTATCATTTTTTGCAAAGTGATTCATGGCTCTGTTCATAAACAACACCTCTTGCTGCTTATCTTCTGCAGGTAATACAACCTCTTTTGCAAAGTCTTTACAGAGATTTAAATAGTTTTTTGTAAAGAAAGCTTCATCCTGCATTTCTTCTACCCCAAGGAAACTCTCTAACCAATACTTTGTGTCATATCGGTTACTGTCTACTGATAATACCTTGTAGCTTGTTTCTTCACCTTCTTCCGATGCTTCTACTTTTGTATTGAAAATAAGACAACCTTTGTCCAGCTTATTGAGGTTTACCCCTTGCTGTAGCATAGCAGTTAATTGATTGTTGTTTTCTTCGAACTGTAGAAAGTCTTGCTTGATTTCCGATTTGAAAATTCCTATCGCATCTATGCGTTCGTTTTCCATCAATACCCCTTCTATATAAGCTATGTAAACCTCTCCACTTTTTATGTGTGGGTGTAAGGATTGGTCGTATAGATATTTAGTAATTTTCTTTCCGTTTTCGTGAGTAGTATTTGGATCATTGAAAATATCCCTTGCTATCTGGTATAATTCATGGAATTCCAAGTCTATATCGTGCGTAAATTGCAAATAGCTATTCTCTTTATCGCGAAATTGTTTAAAGAAAAATTCTTTTATAAGCGGTGTCATTTCATCGTTTAGCTCGAAAGTATCTTCTGAAAGAAAGATATTTTCTCCTTTACTTTTATTGCCAACCCTATGAATAGATAAAGAACTTATGTGGGTATTAAATAAATTAATCATGGTATTGTAGTCTCTGTATTATGTGGTATAAATTTTCTAATTCCAATTCTCGTCAAAGTCCTCTAGGTCATCTAAATTGTCGAAAATATCCGAACCTCCTAAATCATCGTCTAATCCATAAGGGTCCTCATCATCGTTGTCGTCTATAATCGAATCAGATTCTATTTGAAAATCTAGCTGTCCTTGTGCAAATAACAATTTTGGATAGTCGGTAGAAGGGTCTCTTTCGTGTTGATCGGTGAGTTCTATTTTAAACGTCCATAGACTTAAAAAATCGTAAATATACACCAAGTGTGTTTGCTCTTCATGCAAGATTTCTCCTAAAATGCTTTCTTGCATAGTTAGTTTTCTATCCTCTTCATCTTCGCTCATGTCGAATAAGGTAATCTCTTCTAAAGGCTCCCATTCTTCATTGGTAAGATAGAAAGAGGCCATTTCCATGCCGTCAAAGCCAAACGACTGAAGGATGACGTTGTGCAGGTCTTCGAAATTATTGCTTGCCTCTATTTCTAAATCTCGATAGGTGTTTTCGTCACCGTTTAAGGTAACTCTAAATCGATAAATCATTATAACTGCTTGGTTTTAAGTTAGTTTAATTGTTGTTTTCTTTTTTGCGATATATGCAAAAGTACATAGAATTGTGCTCCAAATAGTAATGAAGCAAAAACTAAATGCAAGGCTTGGCTGGCAAAAGGAAAATCAAAGTTGTACATGGCTATTCCCGTAAGAACCTCCAGTAAAATTATTAATAGTATGGTGTTTACCCATTTTATGTTTAAGCTCAATTTCCGATTTATTTGCCATATCCATAGGTTAACCAGAAGGACCAAGATGGAAAAACTTCGATGTATATAGAAGTTGAGGTTTGGAGATTCCATCCATAAATCCGGTCTGTTTTGGCCCAAAAGCTTCACTTGGTTATCTATGAACTCCCTTACTTGAGTTCCTAATACCACTTGTATCAACGTAAGGCATACTGCGATAATCATCAAGTTTTTTAGAGTTTTATTCTCTACTGGTTTTTGATCTTTTGACTTGAGCTTATGTAAAATATATAACAACAATGCTACAATGACCAATGCCATAACCATGTGTACGGTAATTCGAACAGGTGCCAATACGGAGTATACAACGGTGGCACCAAGCCAGGCTTGAAAGCCCATTAAAAATACAGCTAACCAAGATAGCAAGACTAGACTTTTGCTTTTTCGCCAATGTCCTAAAGATAGTACTGCCATAATAAAAACAGCTATTCCTGCAACGGCTCCAGCTAAGCGGTTTATGTATTCCACCCAAGTGTGAACCGGATTGAACTCAGCATAGTCATGTTTTGTATATTGGTCGAAATAAGACATGTCCATCTCGTCTCCTGATGTGAACTTGTCTTTTGCTACCCATAAGCTTTCGTCAATAATAATAATTTGCCCCTTATGGAATTCTTGGTTTGGATGCCAATTCATTTGTTCCTCGGAAGTAGGGGGGATGTAGTAACCAAAGCATTTTGGCCAGTCTGGGCATCCCATGCCACTACCTGTCATACGTACTACTGCGCCAGCAATAATGACAATATAGGTGAGGATAAGCGTAATACGTACCGACTTTTCAAACATAGTATGATGGTTTAAATAAGTGTTTTTAAACTGGGGTTAAGCCTATTTCTATTCCTTTATCGTGCATGTATGCTATAGCTGCTTCCTTTTCGTTTGGAATATCGCCTTCCAGAATAGCTTCTTTTATCGCTTCTTTAATGATGCCAATTTCTCTAGATGGACCAATATTAAAATATTCCATTATATCTTCACCACTAACAGGAGGTTGGAAGTTTCGAATATGATCGCGTTCTTCTACTTCTTTTATTTTCTTTCTTACTCGCTTAAAGTTATTAAGATATGTTCGATATTTTCTAGGGTTTTTTGTGGTAATATCCGCTTCGCATAGCAGCATTAAATCCTCTATATAATCTCCTGCATCAAATATAAGTCTACGTACCGCACTGTCAGTAACCTCGTTAGAAATAGCTATTGGACGTGAGCTCATTAGGACCATTCTTTGAACGAATTTCATCTTGTCGTTGAGTGGCATTCGAAGACGTCTAAAAAGTCTATATACCATTTTTGATCCAACAAACTCATGACTATGAAAAGTCCACCCTGCTTTTTTGTCGAATCGCTTTGTAGGTGCTTTTCCAATATCATGTAATAATGCTGCCCAACGTAACCAAAGATTATCGGTAGTCTGTGCTATGTTGTCTACTACCTCTAAGGTATGCCAAAAATTATCCTTGTGGCTTTGACCATCTTTTTCATCTACTCCTTGTAAGGCTGTTAACTCTGGTAAAATATAATCTAATAACCCAACTTTTAAGAGTAAAGCAAATCCTATAGATGGTTTGTCGGCTAGTAAAATTTTATTTAACTCGGTAACAATTCGTTCTTTAGAGATAATCTTTATTCTCTCCTTATTTCGTTTTATAGCCTCCAACGACTCTTTTTCGATTTCAAAATCTAGTTGGGTGGCAAAGCGTATAGCACGTAACATTCGTAAAGGGTCATCGCTATACGTAATGTCAGGATTTAATGGAGTGCGAATAAGTTTTTTGTTTAAATCGTCTACCCCTTGAAACGGATCTAGCAAAGTTCCAAAATCTTCAGCAGCCAAGCTTAAAGCTAAAGCATTTATAGTAAAGTCACGGCGATTTTGATCATCTGTTAAAGTCCCTTCTTCCACTGCAGGTTTTCTACTATCTTCATTATAGGACTCTTTTCTTGCGCCTACAAATTCCAGTTCCCATCCGGTTGATTTTATCATGGCCGTTCCAAAGTTCTTAAACACTGTAACCTTGGGATTGCCAGGAAGTAAATTGGATACTTCTTTGGCCAAAGCAATACCGCTTCCAACCACCACCACATCGATGTCTTTTTCGTTGTTGGATTTTCGTTCCAACAAAAAATCGCGCACATAACCACCGATTACATAGGCGCTAAGGTCTAAGTTCTGTGCTGCCTTGGCTATAGTTTTAAAGATTGGCTCAGTTAATGCTTGTGTGTATACTGGCGTTTGCTGCATAATTTAAAATAAAAATTCTCCTTGCTCGTGCAATAGTATTGTAAGATATTATTCTCGTAGGATATTAATCGATCCGTCTTTTGCAATTTTAACCAACCTAGAAGGTGGCTCTAATTTTTTTTCCGACTGCAAATTTACGATATAGTCTACGCGTTCCAAAATAGAATCCTCTATTTCTTCGAAGGAACTAGGATTTGGATGTTGACTTTTATTGGCAGAAGTAGAAACTATAGGAGCGCCAAAAGTTTTAATTAATGGTGTACAGAATGGGTCGTTTACTATCCTAATGGCAATGCTGCCATCTAAAGCTAATAGTTTGGAAGGCAGACCTTTTACCTCTGGATAAATAACTGTAGTTGGGCGACTGATATTATTTAAATAGGCTGCAACTTCTGGGCGCACATCTACGTATTGCTTTAGCATTTCCATATCACTCACCATACAGAGCATAGGCTTGTTGCTATCTCTTTCTTTTATTCGATATAACTTCTTGATAGCTTCTGAATTTCGTGCATCGCAACCCAAGCCCCATACGGTGTCGGTAGGATATAAAATCACTTCGCCACGCTCTAAATGTGCTATGCTGTGGTCTATTTCAGATGCTATAAGGTTCAAGTCTATAATATTGTTTATTGCTGTAATAGCAATATTATTTAGAATACAAAAGTACAGCTTTTTAGCTAGCCTTGAATGTTATTGTGGAAAACAATAGTAATTATACTTTACTTATTTTATTATTTTAATCTAACTATTTAAGGTGCTATTATTTTGCATATTGATGTTATTTATCTGATATTAATGTTATTTATCTGATATTATTGCTAAAACTCAATTATTAGACTTTTATTTAATAAACTTTGTTTACTTGATTCGTGGCTTAAATCTGTAATTATTAACGTAAATTTGCCAGAGCAAAATACAGCAGCATTACAATGAAGGTAGTTATTGCAGATACATACAAATCTCACGAGAAAGAATTGCGACGTATTATCGCAACTTACAAGGAAACTGGTGAACTGATATATGATGGTAGTCGTAACTCATTGAAGAAGTTTCGAGTTAATGAGACCAAGATTGTTGTAAAAGCATTTAAAAGCCCCAATATTGTTAATAAAATTGTATATAGATTTTTTAGAAAATCAAAAGCGGAGCGCTCTTTTTTGTATGCAAAGAAGTTGGAATCATTAGGAATTGGTACTCCAAAAGCAGTAGCTTATTTTGAAAATCGATCTTTTCTAATTTTTAAAGACTCCTATTATATAAGTGAGTTTTTAGACAGCGATCTAACTTATCGCGAGTTAATTACTTATCCAGACTATCCAGATAGAGAAGAAATACTTAAACAGTTTACTGCGTTTACTAAACAATTACATGATAATGGGGTGCTATTTAAAGACCATTCACCTGGGAATACCTTAATCAATAAAACAGATGAAGGCTCATATACATTTTATTTAGTGGATTTAAATAGGATGGAGTTTAAAGAATTATCATTTAAAGAACGTATTGCAAACTTTGCAAGGCTTACCCCCGAAAAAGAAATGGTTCGTTCAATGGCATATGCTTATGCGGATTTAATTGATGAAGAAAGAGAAGAAGTTTTCCGTTTAATGTGGAAAGAAACGATGAGATTTCGAAATAAGTTTGACCGAAAACGTCGAATAAAACGCCGAGTGTTTTTTTGGAAAGAGAGGTATAGAGAATAAATATTATACTTCTTTCTCAATGTCATATTTTTTATTTTAGAGGATTATTATCTGTCAAAAATACTATATTCTTTATTAACCTAGATTAAATTTCAGTGTCGAAAATAATAGTCTCTTTTAACTGATTCAAATTTAGCTTCAAGACTTAACAGAGCTTATCAGATCGATATCATCTTTGGTAATGTAAATAATACAAAATAAATTGTTAATAACAGTTGGTTTTGTTGAGATAACTGTTTTGTTGTTGATTTCCGATTGCAAATTAATTTAATTAATTATTTGTTGCTCAATGTGCCTTTGTGTTGCATTATTAGTAGATTATCTTTGGAAAAACTCTTACTAAAATGGTTTGCCTTAGTAGAATGCAAAACTTGCTAGAATTTTGGGATAGTATTTATTAAACACTTATTTTTGTCGCCTATGGGGAAAATAGTAGCGATAGATTACGGAGGCAAGCGAACTGGAGTTGCCGAAACAGATGTCTTACGGATCATTGCCTCTGGGCTTACTACAGTAGAAACACCAAAGTTAATGGAGTTTTTAGAAAAGCACTTTAATCAAGAACCGTTTAGTGTTCTTGTAGTGGGCCAACCCTTTCAAAAGGATGGAAGTCCGTCGGATATAGAGGAAGAGATTTTAAAGTTTATCGCAAGATTCAAAAAACAATTCCCAGATATTCCAGTTGAACGCGTAGATGAGAGTTATAGTAGTAAGCGAGCTTTTCAATCTATGATAGATGGAGGTTTAGGTAGAAAAAAAAGAAGGAATAAGGCCTTGTTAGATGAAGTAAGTGCCACAATTATCCTACAAGACTACTTAGCAGGTATTTAAGTAAAGCAAATGAAAGATAAAAGTATGATATTACCAATTGTAGCATATGGAGCGCCAGTGCTAAAAACCAAATGTAAGCCGATAGATGCCGATTATCCGGAATTGGATGAGTTGATAGAGAATATGTTCGAAACTATGTATGGTGCTAATGGACTTGGATTGGCAGCTCCTCAAGTTGGTTTGCCTATTCGCTTGTTTATTGTAGACACAGCACCATTTGCCGATAACAATGATGACTTGAGCAAGGAGGAAAGAAAAACTTTCTTAAACTTTAAAAAAGTTTTTATTAACGCAGAAATTCTTGAAGAAACAGGGGAGGAGTGGGATTTTAATGAAGGATGTTTGAGTATTCCAGATATCCGTGAAGATGTAACACGTAAACCTGAAATGACTATCCGTTATTTGGATGAGAATTTTAAAGAACATACCGAAACTTACGATGGGTTAATCGCTAGAGTAATCCAACATGAGTACGATCATATTGAAGGAGTTTTATTTACTGACAAACTATCGTCATTTAAAAAACGATTGATAAAAGGGAAACTCAATAAAATAAGTCAGGGGAAAATAGATACGTATTACCCGATGCGTTTTCCTACACCGAGTAGAAAAAGAAGATAATAAATAAAAAAATATCAAAAACTAATAGTTAACCTATGAGCCTAAACAAAATCATATCTATTACTGGTAAGCCAGGGCTTTATGAGCTTAGAACACAAACAAAAACCGGATTTCTTGCAGAATCATTGGTAGATGGGAAACGCATGAATATAAGTGCTCGACATAATGTGAGCTTACTATCGGAAATAGCTATTTATACGCTTACAACAGAGGTTCCTTTATATGAGATATTTGTTAAAATTCATGATGAAGTAGAAGGGAAAGAAGCAATTAGTCATAAAGCACCAAAAATAGAGTTAGAAGAGTTTTTCTTCAACATCCTACCAGATTATGATGAGGATCGCGTATATGCAAGCGATATAAAGAAAGTAGTGCAGTGGTATAATATTCTACAAAAATCTGGAAAAGTAGAAGAGATAAAAGAAGCTCTAGAAGCCGCAGAAAAAGCTTTAGCAGAGGAAGAATAAAATATATCATATTGGATTAATACCCTAAAGGATAGTAGACACGCATGTTTTACTATCCTTTTTTTATAGAGAACTAGACTATGCATACAAGAGAAGAAAAACTAAAAGCCTTTGGAAGATTACTCGACATTATGGATGATTTGCGAGAGAAATGTCCTTGGGATAGGAAGCAAACCATGGAAAGCTTACGCGTGCTAACCATAGAAGAAACTTATGAGTTGGCAGATGCCATTATGGATAATGACCTAGAAGAAGTGAAGAATGAATTGGGCGATATCTTGTTGCACATGGTGTTTTATGCCAAAATTGGAGAGGAAAAAGATGCATTCGACATAGCCGATGTACTGCATAGTATAAGCGAGAAGTTAATCCGTCGACATCCCCATATATATAGCGATACCAAAGTAGAAGATGAACAAGAGGTAAAAGAAAACTGGGAGCAAATTAAGTTAAAAGAGAAGGCCAATAAAGGAGTTTTATCAGGAGTGCCAAAATCGTTACCAAGTCTTATTCAAGCAATTCGAATTCAGGAAAAAGCGGCTGGAGTTGGATTTGATTGGGACAATAAAGAGCAAGTGTATAAAAAATACTTAGAAGAATGGGGGGAGTTAAAAGAGGAAGTTTATAATAAAGATGCAGAGAAAATCGAAGAAGAGTTTGGCGATGTATTATTCTCATTAATAAATTATGCAAGATTCCTAGATGTGAATCCCGATAATGCATTAGCAAAAGCTAATACGAAATTTAAAAAACGCTTTAACTTTATAGAAGCACAAGCAAAATTAGAAGGGAAAGCAATACATAATTTAAGTCTAGAAGAAATGAATGAGCTCTGGGATATGGCAAAAGAAAAATAAATAATATAACACATAACTTCTGTTTAAATATGGAGATTTGAATACAAAAAAATAGCCGTCTTAAATCGAAACTGATTTAGACGGC
>DATGSX010000031.1:0-26011 GCA_035302145.1 Flavobacteriaceae bacterium
TAAACATCATACGCAACAAGTTAGTGTCAAGAATGTTTGCTGTTATTGCTCGAAACGAACCCTATGTAGATCTGATGAAATACGCCGCATAAAATTATTTAAAATTTAATGCCATTTAGTTTGGTTTAGTCATAGAATACTCTGCGTAATAACTCACCTATTGTTTGATTATAAGAAATTAGTTGTACTACAAAGTTTAGTAAAGGCAGTTTTAATTGAGAGTGAAAACAATAAATCTGTGAATATCCGTGATAATTTGTGGTGGAAATATCTAGGTATGGGCGTAAGTTTAATGTTATAAATTTTTCTGTAATTATGTTACCCAACTATCCTTCCCAGCAATAATCCCAGCAACCAGTAGAATCATCGACATAAGCATTAGAAATACAAAAGACAAGGTCCATGAATTAGTCAAATCGAAGATCCCACCAAATATCGCTGGACCAGTTGCGGCGATTAAATAGCCGAAAGACTGTGCCATTCCTGAGAGCTTTGCTGCCTGTAAGGTGTTTTGTGTTCGAAGTACAAAAAACAACATAGATAAGCTAAATGCCAAACCACTTCCTACGCCAAGCAATATACACCAAAGTAGAATATATTTTGTTTTGAAGATGAGGGTACCTGTAATTCCTAGGATAAATAATATTCCTGTAAGTGCGCTCAACATCCGTTGGTCACGCATTCTAGCAGCAACAACCGATCCCACAAACGTAGTAGGCAATTGTGCGAACTGTACGTAAGCTAAAACCCATCCGGAAGCTTCTATAGTCATGCCCCAATCTTGTGCTACTTTTGGTAACCAAGCGGTTAAGCAATAATACATTAGCGATTGTAGTCCCATATAAATCGTCACTGCCCAGGCTAGTCGAGATTTTAATAGGTTTACTTTAACTTGTTTTGGTTTGGCCATCTTTTTTTCTGCAGATATTTTCCTTTTGCGTCTGGTTGATTGTAGCTGTGGCGCCCAAATTATAACTCCGATAATAGCAAGAATTATCCATACTCCTATAGAGCCTTTCCATCCGAGGTTGGTCCATTTTCCAATTCCTATACTCAACCCAGCCGCCAATGCAGCGGTGAGGTTCATTCCTACGGAGTATACACCCATCATAACCCCGATTTTCTTCGGAAACCTTGTTTTTATAAAAGCTGGCATCAATACGTTTCCAAAGGTGATAGCGGTACCTACCAAGGCCGCACCAATAAATAGCGTGATGATAGAACCGTAAGAACGCAATCCTAATCCTACACTCAGTAATAGTAAGGATAACAACAAAACTAGTTCCATTCCAAAGCGTTGCGAAAAACGTGGAATTAGGCTTGATAAAAATCCAAAAGCCAGAAGGGGAATCGTAGTGAGCATCCCTGCAGCTGTTTTGGATAAAGATAAATCTAGACTGATTTCTCCAATTACCGGTCCAACAGAAGTTAATGGTGCTCTTAAATTGGCAGAAAAAAAGATAACGCCTAGTATGGCGAGCGTGTTTCTTGCTTTGGTAGTGCTTAGATTTCCTTTATTTAGCATTGGCGTTTACTAGAATTAAGAATAAGAAATTAATGGGTAAAGATACATTGTATTTTGGTGATTCGTGACGGATGCTTATCACGGCCTTTACAAGTTTAGTCGGTTAATCGTTTAACTGTCCCCGTTACTTTGTCGGGATGTCACTTGGTTCTACTTAAAGGGAGCTTGTTTTTCTATTGAGCCCGGAGCGTGTTGTGCCAGTTTTACCATCCCGTTCCTCTACAGCCTGTTACCTGCTGCCTAGTTCCTTTTATAGGGTTGTATTTAGGTCCTTACAAATAATTTGCAACTGGTATTTGTTATTCCTAGGGTTTTCTCTGCGTCTCTTGGCGGTATTTTTGCGTTAGTCTCCGTAATAGCTCATAAGTGTATTGGCAAAGGTGGTTTTTGTTTCGAGTGAAATAATCTAGGTGAATCTGAGGTTATCAATTGTAATTAATAATTTGGTTTGAAAACTGATGACTTGTGAAAATGTTTTATTATCAGAATATCCCAAGAAAACAATGCATACTGTAAATATTAGGAAGCTAAAAACACCTGTTTTGTTGTATGCATAGCGTTTCATGGCAATTGAAGGGAGGGGGTTTTTGCTATTTTAGTGTCTGGCAGGATTCGATATTTAGCATGGTTAAGCTTGTTTAATTTGATGGATTTCAGTTAATATTTATATAAACTTTAGTATATTGCTTTTTGATTGAACGACTAACTAAACATTAAAAGAATTATTACCATGGAAGAAAAAATTAATAATCCAGAGCTAACTAGCTCCTCAGAGACTGCGGTAGCAGAAGGGAAAACTACAGCGATTATAGCCTATATTACTATAGTAGGATTGATTATCGCGTTTATTATGAACAATGATAAGAAAAATACATTTGCTGCTTATCATATCCGTCAATGTCTTGGTATAGCCTTAACAGGATTGGCTCTTGGAGTTGTAAATGTTATTCCAATTCTTGGTTGGTTAATCTCCATTTTTGGATCATTATTCCTGATGGTACTTTGGGTTATGGGGCTAATAGGTGCTTTAAATGGAAAGGAAAAACCAGTTCCATTACTAGGAGAAAAATACCAAGAATGGCTAAAAGGTGTTTAAAACTTTGGTGTTAAAAAGAAAACACGTGTAAAGATAAATTTTTTAAACTTTGTTTTAGCAAGTTAAAATGCTCTCAATATGGTTATTGAGGGCATTTTTTGTTTTATGGAAATGCAATACTAAAGTGTATAATAATAGAAGTTAGTTTGTTTATTTAAGATAAAAAAATCTTTTTTATTGCTGTCTCAGTGAGATAAGCTATATGTTTGTAGTTTTTCCTTCTTGCGAACACGGATTTTTCTCTCTTTTATCTAAGTTATTGTTAACAGATTTATGAGGTCTAATTGCTGAGTATTGTCTAGATTTGCACAAAATATTCTAGGGATGCTTAAAAGAATAACCAATATACTATTTTCCACCCGTTTAATGTCGGTATTGTTTATTGCGTTTGCAATAGCAATGGCTATAGGAACTTTTTTAGATGCAGGTGGCGAAACATCGCCAACACCATATTCTCGTGAGTTGATTTACAATGCTTGGTGGTTTGAGTTAATCATGCTTCTATTTGCCATAAACTTCCTTGGAAACATAAAGCGATATCAACTACATAAGCGTAAAAACTGGGCTACCTTAATCTTACATCTTGCGTTTTTACTAATTTTTCTAGGAGCATTTATTACCCGATACATCAGTTACGAAGGGATTATGCACATCCGAGAAGGAGAGTCTTCAGATATGATTGTATCCGAAGATACTTATATAAAAGCATATATAGATGGGGATTACGAGGTTGATGGAACGGTTCAAAGACGCGTAGTACCAAAGAAAAAAGTTCGATTTGACGAACGGTTAAATAACGACTTCACTATTAAAACGGACTACCAAGATCAAGAAGTAATCATATCCTATGTAGATTATTTCGATTCTGCCAAGCATGGGGTTATTCCTAGAGAAGATGGAGATGCCTATTTGGAAGTGGTAGAAAGCAGTGAGGGCGTGAGGGAAAGTCATTGGATAAAGCTTGGTGGTGTAACCAGTATAAATGGCTTGTTATTTGCCTTAAACAATGAAACCGATGGCGCTATCAACTTTTATTACGACGAAGAAACCGACCATTTTACAATGAAAACTCCCTATGGAGGATCGGTGATGACCATGGCTACGCAAGAAATGGATGATGTGTATGCAAATGAAGAACAAGATTTAAGACTTCGTGCGCTATACGACCTTGCAGGAATGTCGTTCGTTTTACCACAACCACTAATTAAAGGAGATTTAGCCATTACTCGAGCCGAAGGCGAAGATGCAATCAATGCAAAAGAAGGCCTTATTGTGGATGTTAGTAGTGCAGGCGAAACAAAAAGAATGTATTTATTAGGTGGACGTGGTTACGGACCGAATCCAAGTACTATAGATATTGCTGGACTAACCGTACATGTAAGCTATTCATCTAAAATATATAGAACCCCTTTTAAAGTGGAGCTTAGAGAGTTTATTGGTGAGAAGTTTCCTGGTACCGAAACCGCTTATAAATCCTTCCAAAGTGATGTTACGGTACACGACGATAGACGTGATGCACCATTTGATTTTGAAATATATATGAACCATATATTAAACTATGATGGTTACCGTTTATTCCAAGCTAGTTTCGATCCAGATGAAAAAGGTACTGTGTTATCTGTTAATCATGATTTCTGGGGAACTTGGATTACCTACGTTGGTTATGGATTTTTATATTTAGGATTATTGGCTATTCTATTTGATAGAAATTCCCGTTTTGGAAAATTAAGAGCACGATTGAAAAAACTACAAAAGAGAAAAGCACAGATACTTACTGTATTCATGCTTTTATTAGCACCATTTGGATTTGCTCAAGGATATCAAGACAATCACGATCACGACCATGATCATTCGCACGATCACGAGGTACAAGAAGTTCAGAATACAGCTATTTCTAATGAAAACGATCACCAACATCAGATTGTAAAGCTTAAAGAAGAATATGTTGATTCTGTAATAATTAGCAGAGCGGTTAGTAAAGCCCATGCCGATAAGTTTGCTCACCTAATTATTCAGGACCAAGGGCGAATGAAGCCTATAAATACTTTTGCAAGTGAGTTGTTGCGACGCGTAAGCCAAAGAAACCACTATAAAGGACTAGACCCTAACCAAGTGTTTATTTCCATGAGTGAAGAGCCTATGCATTGGCTTCACGCTCCGCTCATTTACTTGCCAAGAGGAAACGATAGTATAAGAAAGGTGATAGGAGTAGACCAGTCTACCACACGAGTGGCACTGATTGATTTCTTTGATAGCCAAGGAAACTATAAGCTTTCCGAGGCCCTGGAAAGAGCTTCCAAGAAAACCAATCCGTCGCAATTCGAGAAAGACTTTTTAAAGGCACACGAAAACTATTACTTGCTTAATTTAGCTTTAAGTGGGGGGATTTTGAAAATATTTCCAGAGCCACAAAGTCCAAACAACAAGTGGATTTCTAGAATGGAGTTAAACGAAAGTAACTTCCAAGGACAAGACTCTCTCTTTGTGAAAAATGTATTACCGTTATACTATCATAGTATTAAAGAAGCTCGACAGACTGGCGATTATACGCAAGCGGAATTATTGCTAGATGGAATTCACAAGTTTCAACAGCGTTTTGGTTCGGAGGTCATACCATCCGACAGTAAGATTCAAATGGAGGTGGTTTATAACAAATTAGACATCTTTAACCGATCCTACAAAATCCTTCTACTCTTGGGAGTAGTAATGTTTATTTTGGTTATTGCACAGATATTCAGGGATTCTAAACCTATTCGAATCAGTTTAAATATCTTAAAATATCTAAACTGGGTGTTATTAATAGCTTTAACTGCTGGATTGATAAACCGTTGGTATGTTAGTGGTCACATGCCTTTGAGCGATGCCTATGAGTCGGTGCTTTATGTAGCCTGGGCAACTATTTTGTTTGGTTTAATAATGGGTAGAAAGAGCCATTTAACCATTGCATCCACAGCTTTTGTTGGTGCTATTGTACTTTGGGTAGCCCATTTAAATTGGATGGATCCTGCCATTAGTACGCTAGAACCTGTATTAGATAGTTATTGGTTAATGATTCACGTGTCGGTAATTGTAATGAGTTACGGGCCGTTCACTTTAGGTTTCATCTTAGGATCTGTCGCCATGTTGCTCACTATATTGACTAACGAGAAGAACAAGAGAAAGATGAACCTTCATATTCAAGAGCTCACCATTATTAATGAAATGGCGCTTACCGTAGGTTTAGTATTACTGACTATTGGAAACTTCTTAGGAGGCCAGTGGGCAAACGAAAGCTGGGGTAGATATTGGGGTTGGGATCCAAAGGAAACCTGGGCATTGATTAGTATCATGATTTACGCTTTTGTAATTCACGCTCGTTTAGTTCCAGGATTAAGAGGACGATGGACGTATAACATGCTATCTATCTTTGCTTATAGCTCCATTATGATGACCTATTTTGGAGTTAACTTCTATCTAGCCGGATTGCACTCTTATGCTAGCGGTGATGTAGGCGCAACTCCAAGTTTTGTTATTTATGTTACCTTAGCATTTGTGGCACTTTGTACTGTTGCCTACTTTAGGAATAAAAAATATTATGTAAAGAAGAAGTAATAAGTTTACTTAATTAAAGGTATAGATAAATCTGAGATCCTGAACATCCATGTTTTGGAACTCAGATTTTTTTATTAGTTAATGCTTTTCTATTTAATTTATACCATTGTAGAACACCCATTTTCAATGGATGACAGAATATTAATTAGACTACTTAGGTTTTGTTTAAAAGCTAAATTATTGTTATTTGTTAGTTTAAAGACGGTTATTTTTGTAATTTCATTACTTATTAATCAATAAAAATAATATAATTATGTCAATTGTAAAAGTAGTGGAGGTTATTGCTTCTTCAGAAAAAAGCTTTGATGACGCTGTACGCAATGCGGTAGCAGAGGCTTCAAAAACGGTGAAAAATATTGATTCTGTTTATGTGAAATCACATAAAGCCCATGTAAAAAATAATAAAATTGTTAGTTACGGTGTAAACTGTAAGATTTCGTTTAGAGTAGAATAAAGAAATATTTAAATAGTGTGTCTATTATTAAGCAACAAATTTTTGTTGCTTTTTTTATTTATAAGGAAGAATAAAGCTTGTTTGTATTCTTAATAACTATGTGTATTTGGGATAATTTAAACTAATTATTAACTTTATTTTATATATTGTCAGCTAGTATATAAAGAAGGTTTATAAATCTTGTAAAACACAATTATGCGTAAAAATTTCCTTTTAATTTTAGTCTTTGGTCTTCTGAGCTCTATGTTTATATACAGCTGTAGTAGCGATGATAATGCTCCTGATAAGGTGGTTGAAGAGCCAGAGGAACCAGAAGAGCCTAAGGTAGGTGTTGAAAATTATCCAACATTCGATAATGTATTGACTGCTTTTGCTGAAGGGCAATCGCAAAGTGTAGAAGGCACATTTGAATTCCCTACCGATGGCCATCAATTAGAAGCTATAAAAATGTATGTTCAAGATATATGTCCTGACAGAAATTGTGATGAGTGGGATAGGTATGCTAATGTATATGTAAAAGATAAAGAAACGGATACCTGGTACGAGATTGCAAGGTTTATTACTCCATATTGGGTAGGGACAGAGAAGTTAGATCGTGGATTAGAATTTGATGTAACCGATTTTAAATCCCTTCTTTCTGGAGAAACCGAACTGAAAATATATACCGAAACTTGGAACCACAAGGGAAGGACATATAGCGTAGATTTTGACTTTATCTATGGTGAAACAGATTATAAATACTCTGCTGTAGTGCCTATTATACAACATAACAAATCTTCTATAGATGGGGTGCCATACGGAGTATCACATGAATTTGAACTGAACAAGCAAATTACAGTTCCAGTAGGTGTAGAAGCTGCACATTTACGCAGTATTATTTCTGGTTGGGGACATGCTATGCCGTATGATGCTGGAGGAAGAGGTTGTGCGGAATGGTGTTTTAGAACCCATCATATTTTGGTGAATAATGTACCGACATTCGAGCATTATTTAGGTCCTATAGGTTGTGCACAGAATCCGATAAATAATCAGAGTCCTGGAAATTGGCAGGGCGAACGAGCTGGTTGGTGTCCGGGAATGGCAGTTCCTGTAAGAGAAGATGTACTAGATGAATCATTAATAGGGGACTCCTTTGCTTTTGAATATGAACTAGAGGAATGGACTAATAATGGAAGAAATGGCGATGCCTATTATGCTATTTCTAGCTTTATCGTTGTAAAAAGCAACGAACCAATAGCGCAGAAGCCAAGCGTTGAATAACAAATAGTGAAATAGATAACATAAAAGAAAAAGTAAGCCGTTTAGAAATTCTAAACGGCTTGCTTTTTATCGGTTGGAGATTAAAAGTTATTTTCTTCCCACCATATCTTCTGGACGTACCCACTCATCAAACTCTTCGTTAGTAACATATCCTAAGCGTACAGCTTCTTCACGTAGCGTAGTACCGTTTTTATGTGCTTCATTTGCTATTTCAGCAGCTTTATAATAGCCTATTTTAGTATTCAATGCTGTAACTAACATCAACGAGTTATTCAGCATTTTTTCGATCACTGGCATGTTAGGCTCAATTCCTTGTGCACAGTTTACATCGAATGAAATACAAGCATCTCCTAATAATTGTGCTGACTCTAAAAAGTTAGCCGCCATCATAGGTTTGTAAACGTTCAACTCAAAATGTCCTTGCATCCCTCCAATAGTCATAGCAGTGTTATTACCCATTACTTGTGCAGCAACCATAGTAATTGCTTCGGCTTGTGTAGGGTTTACTTTTCCTGGCATGATAGAAGAGCCTGGCTCGTTAGATGGAATGATTATTTCGCCAATTCCACTGCGTGGACCACTAGCTAATAGACGAATGTCGTTAGCTATTTTGTTTATGGCAACAGCTAGTTGATTTAAGGCACCATGTGACTCTACAAATGCATCGTGTGCAGCAAGCGCCTCAAATTTATTTTCTGCTGTAACAAAAGGATGTCCGG
This sequence comes from Flavobacteriaceae bacterium, assembly GCA_035302145.1. GTDB lineage: Bacteria > Bacteroidota > Bacteroidia > Flavobacteriales > Flavobacteriaceae > JAJYTI01. The sequence continues at coordinate 8,646 of DATGSX010000031.1, forward strand.
TAAACTCAGCAATATAAGAAGCCACTTTCTCTGGATAGCCATCTGGTGTATTCAATCCTGTTCCCACAGCTGTACCACCTAGTGCTACTTCGGCTAAATGTGGTAGGGTGTTGCGTAATGCTCTTAGACCATGTTCTAGTTGCGAAGCATAGCCACTAAATTCTTGACCTAAAGTTAACGGCGTAGCATCCATTAAGTGAGTTCTACCAATTTTTACAATATCTTTAAACTCCTCTGCCTTTTTCGCTAAGGTCGCGTGTAATTGCTCTACTCCTGGAATAGTAACTTCTACTATCTTTTTATATGCAGCAATATGCATTCCGGTAGGGAAGGTATCGTTGGATGATTGCGACTTGTTTACATCGTCATTAGGTTGTAATACTTTTTCGCCCTCGCCAATTTTCTTTCCTGCTAGTTGCTGTGCGCGGTTAGAAATTACCTCATTAACGTTCATATTGCTTTGTGTACCGCTTCCAGTTTGCCAAATAACCAAAGGAAACTGATCGTCATGCTTTCCTTCAAGGATTTCGTCACAAACTTGTGCAATCAAATCTCTTTTTTCTTCTGGAAGAACACCTAATTCACAGTTGGTATAGGCTGCTGCTTTTTTTAAGTAAGCAAAGCCATAAACAACCTCAATTGGCATCGATGCACTTCTACCAATTTTAAAATTAGTGCGTGAACGTTCAGTTTGTGCTCCCCACAGTTTGTCTGCAGGAACTTTAACCTCACCCATGGTGTCTTTTTCAATTCTGTATTCCATAATAAAGTAAATGTTTTATTAGATATGATGTTTATAATCGCTTCAAAAAAACAAATACAAATATAATGAATTAGTAAGTTAACCTTGGTGTGTTTCCTTGTTTTCCAAGGCTATAAAAAAGTTTAATCTACAAACTGCTTATAATTTTGAGTTTTACTTGTACTAAATAAATAAACCCCGTATATTTGACCTTGAAATAAATCAGATACTTACTATGTTTACTGCACTTGTATTTACATTTAATCAATATTTAGGCTTTTTAGCATTTTTAATTATCGCCTTAATGGGATTCTGGCTCTTACTTTTCTTAACTGCATTCATCCCTTACTGGATAGGTGGTGCAATAAAAGAGCGCATGCAATTAAAACGTGCAGAGCAGAAGGAATTAGAAGAATAATATAGCGTAACAAATCGTTACGAAGATTGTATAGAACTAGGGATGCTTGAAAAAGCTATCCCTTTTTTACTTTATTGTAATTTCTTAAATCCTTTTTTGAATAGACTCTTGGTAATAAATAAGATGTAGCTTCCTTTTAAACTTTTAGTTCCCTTATATACTAGATGTTTACTTTTGATTTATTTGAAAAACTTTACTTAGCGTCTTTACCCGTATGACAATTAAATGGATTGCCTGTAAAGTATCCTAAAGCTCTTTATGCTTATGGTGTTTTGTATATTGAAGTTGCTTTTGAAAATAGTGGTATATACTCTTCTTTAATATTTTTGATCCGTGGGATTTCGTCTCTCACATTTTGCAAGTTTTTTGTTTCCTACATACCTCAAGAATTTCACTCATAGGTCACTAAAGGATATTTAAAAATCAAATAAGGATAACGAGTGCAAGAAGTTTGTTCTCTGTCTAATTTGTGTACTATTCGCTACCTCATGAATCTAGCATATCGCCTCTGCTTTCAACGTTAGTATATAGAAATTCGACTTTAGCTGCTTACTAAGTAGCGTACTGTAACTTAACCAAATACTGTTTTTCTTTAATTATAAGAAGAGAGGTGGTTTACGTGTAATAATTTTTATATCAACAAAAATAAAGCTGCTAGTTTTTCAACTAACAGCTTACTTGCTTACTACAAACTTCTATATTTTGTAGTATTGGGGAGCAATAAAATCTTTAAAACCCTCCTTCTTCTTCAAAGTCGCCATTAGCTCTATTTTGTCTACGGCTACTTCTTTGCATGTCTTGTTTAGATTGATTGAATCTATAGGTAAAAGATACATTAATTGAGCGTGGCATCCATTGGCGCTCACTATCACTTATAAATGTTTCACTTACCGTATAAGATTTGCGTTTTCTTGTGTCTAACAAGTCTCTAACGTTCACACCTACTGTTCCATTTCCATCAAATACATCTTTACTTAATGCCATGTCTAGAGAGAACATTCCGTCGGTTTCAGTTTGTGAATTCTTTCTTTTACCGCGATAGAAAGCGTTTGTTTGCCAATCTATTTTGCCTGGTAAAGTTACTTTAGAGCTAAATCTAGTAAACCAGCTATTGTCTTTGGCTCCATAATCTACTCCATTAAACTCTCCTGTAGTGTTGAAGGTAAATAGGTTAAAGCTTCCGTTAAATCGCAACCATCGTTCTGGGTTGTACATAAAACTAGCTTCCACTCCATAGCGTTTGTTTGTAGATAGGTTTATTGGAATAGCACGGATAATTGGAATGCCGTTAGACGTTAGCTCTCCTGTATCTTCGCTTATCACCTCAAAAGAATCTTCTTCTACTTGATAGTAAATCGATGCGTTGAAAGTGAACTTTTCCCAACGCTTTAAATATCCTAAATCAAAAGTATTGGAATAAGCAGGGTCTAATCCAGGGTTTCCTTGGAAGATATTAGATTCACTCGATCTAGAAGGGAATGGGTTAATGAACCAACGTCTTGGACGGTTAATTCTTCGGTTATATCCTAAAGAAAAACTTTGCATTTCATCTATCTCATAATTGATGTTGGCAGTAGGGAACAAGCCAATGTAATCTTTGTCGAAATCGTAAATACTATAATCTACATCCGATGCATCTGCTGCACCATCTATTTCACCTTTTAATTTAGTCGCTTCCATACGAAGGCCTAATAATACAGAGAAATCGCCAAATCTATCGCCATATTGCGTGTATAGTGCGTGGGTGTTTTGCGTATAATCAAAAATATTTGACAAGTCATTATTTGTAATATAATCACTAGTTGGGCTTGTTTGGTCGTCTACTTGATAATCTGTAACCGAATTGCTTAAGTCGGAACGATATCCTGCTTCAAACTGCTTATCGCCTATAGGAAGTACATAATCAACTTGTATTAAGAAATTATCTCTGGTGCTAAAGTCCCAAATTTTTTCACCAGGTAGTAGTTCCTCAGGTAGAGTATTGTACTCTTCAATAGTAGATCTACCATCTCTTTTACTACGGTCGTATTGGAAATCAGCTGTTAGCTTTTGACCGTTATCGTCCAATCTATTTTCGTAGTTTAATGAGAACTGGACATTGTTGTCTTTATTTTTTCCATTCTCCTCTCGGGTACGAGCTTTTCTAAGGGTATGGCTTCTATCAAACTCCTCAGTTAAGTTGGTATTTCTATTATCGTTATTTCCGATACGTAGAAAACCTGAAGCTGTTAAGGATGATTGATCGTTTAAGAAATACTCTATTCCTAAATGCGTATTGAAACCACGTCGCCAGCGAAGGTTTTCACCATCTTCGTTTACAAAAGGTCTTTCGCGATCAGGATTTAGATATTCGTTATTAGAGTAGGAGCTTCCTGTAGACTCTCTATATCTATATCCGGTATTATTAAAGATATTAAACTTGTTAGTACGTAGGTTTAAACTCGTTGAAATACCTGCATTTAATGGATCGCCTCCATTAACACGTACCGAACCATTTATACCTAATGTGTTTTCTTGTTTTAAAATAATGTTGATAATACCAGCTGTTCCTTCTGCATCATACCTTGCCGATGGTGAAGTAATAACTTCAACACTTTCAATAGCTTCGGATGGTAGCTGACGTAGTGCATCGGTAGAGTCAAATCCGGCTAAAGCAGAGGGCTTTCCGTTAATAAGGATACGTACATTGTCGTTACCACGTAGGCTTATGGCCCCTTCAACATCTACAGAAACCGAAGGAACGTTGTCTAGTACATCGCTTATCGTAGCTCCACTTGTAGTTAGGTCTTTACCTATATTATATACTTTTTTATCAAGATGTATTTGTACCTCTGTAGTTTCAGCTCGAATAACTACTTCGTCTAATAAACCTGAATCAAGTGCTAAATTAACGGTAGGTAATTCGCGATTACTTTTATTAATCACTTGATTCTTTAACTCTTTAGTTTCGAATGAAATAAACTCATATCGAACAGTATAGGTGCCTGCTGGCACTTTGATATTAAATTTACCCTCATGGTCGGTGATACCACCATTAACCATAGTGTTGTCTGCATCTATAAAAACAACAGTAGCAAATTCCAGTGGGGTACCTGATGAAGCATCTAAAACTTTTCCAGTGGCTTCAATTTGGCTTTGTGCAAAAGCAGTAATAGTAAGAAAGAAACTAAATAGAATTAGTAAGGGTTCCGTAAACGGGGATTTTTTCATTATAATTGATTTGATTTCGTTATTTATACAGGTTGGACTGCAATACCGCCTAAGGGTTTAACCTAAGACTGTTAAAAAAAAGTTAATAATTGCAGGGTTACCTTTTACAATTTAATTAACGGCTGCAAAGGTAGTTTAAAATTATTTTTAAACATAGATTGGCATTAATTATAATATATATCGTTTAAAACGTGCTATGTTACCAATAAGATGTGTGGATTTGATGGTATGAGTGGTGTATTCCTAGTAAAATAGTATTAATACTGGCTGTAAATTATAAATGGAGGTAGAGGCTGTATATATCTAGAAAAGATTTCTTTTTAGCAGTCTTTTCTATTTAGCATAGTAAAGTTTCGGGAATTGTTACAAAATTGCAATAAACTTGGTTAGTGTTACGAATATTATATATATTTGCCGTTTATAAGCTACTTTCGTACAAGGCTTAAATTTAAATTTAGATAGTTTTTTAGCCAAAAATATTATCTATATTTGCATACTTAATTATTGAAGGATTTTAAAGAAATAAAAAGAAATGAAAAAAGGCATTCACCCGGACAATTATAGAGTTGTAGCATTCAAAGACATGTCGAACGACGATGTTTTCTTAACTAGGTCTACAGCTAGTAGCGATGAGACTATTGAAGTAGATGGCGTAGAGTATCCTTTAGTAAAGCTAGAGATATCTAGAACGTCCCATCCTTACTATACTGGTAAGCAAAAGTTGTTGGATACTGCTGGACGTATTGATAAGTTCAAGTCGAAGTACGCTAAATTCAACAAGAAGAAAGACAAGAAAGAAGAGTAAATCTTACAGCATTTATTATATATAAAGCCTTCGTTTATTAAAACGAAGGCTTTTTTTATTTATTTTTGATATTAAATATTTATCTACTTATGAACTATATATTATATGACAGTGAAGTTAGAGATAACCTGCTTCCGTTAACCTACACTAGGCCTGTTGCTGATTTGAGAATTGGAATTCTGACCATTCGTGAAAAGTGGGAGAAACTACTCCAAGCAACCACCTCTACCAAAACAGAGGAATATTTGTCAGAAAAATTTCCATTAGAACAAAAGGAAAAGAATATTTTTATAAATGCTTCCTTCTTACCTTCCGAAAACCTAGCGAGAATGGTAAGCAACCTAAAAGAGAATCAGGCTATATTTTTTAAAGAAACTCCTATAGCTTACTTCTACACCCCAAACCAGAAAGTAGATTTTAGTACGTTTGATGTAATTTCTTATAGTCATACCGATGTTATACAAATAACCCAGGTTTACGACTTATTTTCTCTAAATGAGGAAGCTTTAAAAAGAGACTTTGCTTTTTTGACAAAAAACAGAAAGTCACAGCCTATACCAGATCACGTATTTACTGTAAATGACGATAATATATTTATAGAGGAAGGCGCTACTCTTCTTAACTGCTCATTGAATGCTTCCGACGGCCCTATATATATAGGAGCAGACACCACTGTAATGGAGGGAGTGCATATTCGAGGTGCTTTTGCACTTTGCGAACACGCTATGGTTAAGATGGGGGCAAAAATATATGGCGCTACTACTATCGGTCCACATAGTAGGGTAGGAGGAGAGGTGACAAACTCTGTGTTTATAGGGTATTCCAATAAAGGTCACGATGGGTTTTTAGGAAATTCCGTTTTAGGCGAATGGTGTAATATTGGTGCAGATTCCAATAATTCCAATTTAAAAAACAACTACGCATCTGTTAGGTTGTGGAATTATCCAGCAGGAAGATTTCTAGATACCCAGTTGCAGTTTTGTGGACTTATCATGGGCGATCATAGCAAATGCGGCATTAATACCATGTTCAATACCGGTACCGTTGTCGGCGTAAGCGCGAATATCTATGGTTCAGGTTTCCCAAGAAACTTTATTCCTAGTTTTAGCTGGGGAGGAGCATCGGGGGTAACGACATATAAAATAGATAAAGTCTTTGAAGTGGCCGATGTGGTTATGAAGCGCCGTAACGTATCTCTAGAAGAGGTTGATAAAAAGATACTAAATACTGTTTTTGAACTGACTAAGTCTTATAGAGGCTAAGGGGTTTTATATACGTTTTTAAGGTAAAGAAAGTTTTGCGGGTTTATTTTCATACCCTTTACATTGGGTTGAACAAAACGCACTGCTTTGTCGTAAAATAATGGAACAGTAGCCATTTCTGCCAACAGGATAGAATCCATTTTTTGGTATAAATGGCTTCGCTGTTCTATATCTTGGATAGCCATACTAGCTACGTATAGAGAGTCGTATACCTTATTGGTGAAGTGAGAGTAATTCGGACCATTTGGAGTGTGATTAGGACTGTAAAATAACGACAAATAACTTTCAGCATCTGGATAATCGGCTATCCAGCTAGCACGGAAAAACTCTAAATCGCCTACTGCTCGCATTTGGAGTAAAGTAGAAGGCGGTAAGACATCCACTCTAAGTTTTATGCCGATTAGCTCAAGCTGACGCTGAATGTATTCACAAATATCTAAATACTCGGCAGTGGTGGCCACACGCAGTTCTGGATTCTCAATTCCTGTTTCCTTGGTAAATTCTTGCACTAAGTTACGAGCTCGATTTCTATCGTAAATATATCCGCCCTGATTGCTATGCCCTGGTAATCCCGCAGGTATAAAACCACCGTTTGCTGCAATTCCCATGTCATTTCTTAGGTGCTTTATCATAGTTTTTCGGTCAAATCCGATATTGATAGCTTCTCTTAATTTTCTTGATTGTAATTCAGGCTTGTCTGTTTCTAATTGAAAACCAAGATATTCTGTATTTAGATAAGGACCGGTTAGTAAGTTTATTTTCCCGCGATATTTTTCTTGTAGTCTTCCATCGCTAGTTAATAACTCATCTTTATAAGAGGCGTCTAGCCCCGATATCATATCTATTGAGCCTTGTAGAAAATGTAAGAGTTCATTTTGTTTTTCGGGAAGAAAATTTACAGCTACAGCTTCTAAGTAAGGTAGAGGAGTTCCTGTGCTATCTTTTTCAAAGTAGATAGGGTTTTTGCGCAATACTAATTTTACGTTTTCTTCCCATAGTTGAAAGGCAAAAGGTCCGGTTCCTATGGGTTTATTTCGAAAGCTAGTTTCTTTGGAGTTTACGATTTCCTTTGGCACTACAGAGCAGTAAGGTATTGCCATGAGACCTAAGAAAGCAGGGAACGGTTCTTTTAATTGGATTTTAAAAATGGTGTCGTTTACAGCGTAATAACTATCTACTTGCTGCAACACCCAGCTTCCAGGTGAAGCAACTTTTGGATCTACCAACCTATCGAAACTAAATACAAAATCATCGGCAATCACCGTTCTAGTGCTGTCTTTTCCAAATCGAGCATCTTTATGAAAATACACATCTTCACGTAGTATAAATGTGTAGGTGTTGGTAGAGTCGTTAAATTCCCAATGCTTAGCAATATCTGGTTTAAGATTTAATTCTTCATCAAACTGTACTAAACCATTATATAACTGTAGGCTAGGCCATATGTTGGCAAGGTTTCTTGCAAATGCTGGATCCAAAGAGCTTATGTTAGCATGTTGGTTATATCGAAAAACCAGATGGTCGCGATTTTCAGTAGATCCCTGATTACAAGAAGCCAAACCTATAGTCATTAGAAGAATCAAAAAGGAGTATTTAAAGAAATGCTTAGGCATGAGAATTTTTAGAACTTGATTTAAGTTTGTATTTTTGCTGAAATATACACTAAAAATACAAGAATGAACGATACTAAGAAAGTTGCATTCTATACTTTGGGCTGTAAGCTCAATTTCAGCGAAACTTCTACCATTGCAAGAAACTTCACTAACGAAGGTTTTGAGCGAGTAGATTTTGATGAGCATGCCGATATTTATGTGATAAATACCTGTAGTGTAACCGAAAGCGCCGATAAGCGTTTTAGAACTATTGTAAGGCAAGCACAAAGGGTAAATCCTGATGCATTTGTGGCGGCTATAGGATGTTATGCCCAATTAAAACCAGAAGAGTTAGCAGCAGTAGATGGCGTAGATTTGGTTTTGGGAGCAACAGAGAAGTTTAAGCTTACCGATTACCTTAATGATCTTTCTAAAAATGATAAAGGTGAAATTCACTCATGCGAGATAGATGATGCCGATTTTTATGTTGGATCTTATTCTATAGGAGATAGAACGAGGGCTTTTTTAAAAGTTCAAGATGGCTGTGATTATAAATGCACCTATTGTACTATTCCATTGGCTAGAGGGATATCTCGTAGTGATACTTTAGAGAATGTTTTAAAGCAAGCGGCTGAAATTGCAGCACAAGACATAAAGGAGATTGTGCTTACAGGTGTGAATATAGGGGATTATGGAAAAGGTGAGTTTGGAAATAAAAAGCACGAACATACTTTTTTAGAATTGGTTCAAGCTCTAGATGAAGTAGAGGGAATTCATAGACTTCGAATATCTTCTATAGAACCTAATTTATTAAAGAACGATACCATAGACTTTGTTGCGGATTCTAATAGTTTTGTTCCTCATTTTCACATTCCACTTCAGAGTGGTAGTAATGACATATTAAAACTTATGCGTAGGCGCTATATGCGTGAATTGTATGAAGAGCGTGTACAGCGTATTCGCGAAGTGATGCCTCATGCTTGTATTGGGGTAGATGTTATAGTAGGATTTCCTGGGGAAACGGATGAACACTTTTTAGAGACTTATAAGTTTTTACAAGAGTTAGACATTTCTTACTTACATGTGTTTACTTACTCGGAGCGAGATAATACGATAGCAGCAGAAATGGATGGGGTAGTGCCAATGGGTACTCGTAGAAAACGAAGTAGGATGCTTCGAGGTCTATCGGTTAAAAAGCGTAGAGCTTTTTATGAAAGTCAAATTGGTAGCGTGCGAAGTGTGTTGTTTGAAGGAGAAAATAAGGATGGGTTTACGCATGGATTTACCGATAATTACGTTCGTGTAAAAGTACCATATGACGAGTCTTTAAGTAATACATTGCACAAAGTAAAGTTAACCCATATTGATGAAGATGGATTGGTTCGAGTAATTTTTGAATCACAAGACACGCTAATAGCCGATGCTATATAGATTAAAATAAAGAAGGTCTTAAGTTTTTATCCTTAAGACCTTCTCTATAAAAACAATGAATGTTGTTTTATAGGTTAATTCCTACTGGTAATAAATCGCGATATTTGTTGCGATTGTTACGCATAAAACTAACCACCTCTGGACTAGTAGGCATAAGGCTTATTCCTCTGTTCTTCACTTCGTCAAAAACCGCCTTGATAAATACATCTTTCATTCCAAGCTCTTCCATTTGCTCTGGCATTTCGTACTTGGTCAAAAAGATTTTTCTGTCCTGTAAGGAGTACTCTATTCGAGCTTTTCCGCCTTCTCCTTCTAGTTCAAATTGTCTTAAAAACTCATTGTCTTTAATTTCTACATCTTCCATCATAATCGTAATTAATTAATAAACCTTTGACTTATTTAAATAATACTTATCCACTCATGAATATTGTTGCATCTACGCAGCAAATCTACTTCATAAGTTAAATCTTATCGATAAGTTTGTAAGAAGTTATATGTAATATATGTATATCGTTAACTTGCATTTTAAACTAAAGGCAAACTTGCTTAATCAAAACTATTTTTCGTAATTTAAAAGATGGTTCCTTTAGCTAGCTTGATTAAATTTTGATTATAGTATTTTGCGCTTAACAATTAGTCGCATTACATGTATCTTATAAATAGGTTAGTTGAAATAGGAGCATACTTTTGGAGTAATATTATTCCATTATACACCTATGAGACAAAGGTACGAAAAATTACAGGATTACTACCTTAAATACGTTTAAATTTAATGATGAGCACCCCTATTGTTATATATTTTGTGCCTGGGATGGCAACCGATAAGAAGATTTTTGAGCGCATTCGCTTCCCAAGTGCAAGATTTCAGTATGAAGTACTAGAGTGGATTCCACCCAAAGACAACGAATTATTAATGGATTATGTAAAGCGAATGGCTAAAGGCATAAAGCATGAAAAACCAATTCTAATTGGAGTTTCTTTCGGTGGTGTTATTGTACAGGAAATGGCTAAACTTCTTCCAATAGAAAAAACGATTATCATTTCGAGTGTAAAAAGCCGGCGAGAATTTCCTAGATATATGCGGTTTGGATCTTTTACTAAGCTGTACAGGCTTCTTACTGCTTCTGGAATTTTGAGTATTTCCGATTTAGGAAGGCTTGGATGGAACCAAAGAATGCGAAATAGATTACGTAAAATACAACCCTACTTGAGCGTTCGTGACGAAAAATACTTAGCATGGGCAATTAAAAATATGGTGGAATGGGATCGCGAGGTGGCCGACCCGGATATTTATCACATTCATGGAACAAAAGATGAGGTATTCCCTATCCGATATATCGAGAACTGTCGAAAAATTAAGAAAGGTACGCATGCGATGATTCTAGAGAAAACACCAAGTATATTGGAAGAAATATTAAAAATAATAGAGGAATAGATTATGAAATTAGGATTTAATAAACACTAGTTTTGCTCAAGAACCCTTATATTTACAAAGGAAATTTAAAACCGATTAGTTATGAGTTTTTGGAAGAAAATAGCACTTATTACAGTTTTGTTAATAGGAAGTTCACTTTTGATATTTAGTGTAAATGAACCACCAAATGAAACTACAACTAAGAAAAAGATTTATAATGATTATAGAGTGTATGCGTTGCCATTGCCAAATGAAATGAATTTTGCTGGTGAGCCAGTTCCTCTAGATCAACCAGATATTCGTGAACGTTTAGATAGAGAATTATTGGTAAATGCTTATTGGCAGTCCAATGGCTTGTTGATATTTAAACGTGCAAATAAGTTTATGCAAGTTATTGAACCATTATTGGAGAAATATAACTTACCAGATGACTTTAAATATTTAGCCATAGCGGAAAGTGGTCTCTTAGATGTTCGGTCGCCTGCTGGAGCCGTTGGTTTTTGGCAATTTATGCCTGCAACAGCAAAAGAATATGGCTTGGAGGTAAATAAATATGTAGATGAACGATATAACCTTGAGCTTACTACAAAAGCTGCTGCAGAATATTTGATAAGTGCAAAGGAACATTTTGGAAACTGGACGCTTGCAGCGGCAGCATATAATGCTGGTAGAAATGGTATTGGAAGGCAAATAGTAAGACAAAAAACAGAAAACAACTATTATGACCTTCTTCTTAATCAAGAAACAAGTCGCTATATATTCCGGATTTTAGCTTTCAAAGAAATAATGTCTAATCCAAAAGCCTATGGTTTTCACTTTAATGAATCGGATCTTTACCAGCCTATCCCAGTGAAGAAGGTAAAAGTAGATACGACTATAGAGGATTTGGTGGATTTCTCTAAATCGCATGGAATAAATTATAAGATACTTAAAATCCATAACCCATGGCTGCGTGATACAAAGTTACCTAATAGCTCAGGGAAAATATATTATATAGATATTCCAGAACCAGGATATTACTAAGTAAAAGTTAGAAATACAGTGTTTAAAGCCGTTTTTTCAGTACGAAACAACGGCTTTATATATTAAATTACTTTGGTAAACTAAATCCATGTAACCTCATTTAACTCAGCTTATAAATAATAGGCTTTCTCTTTTTTCGCTTATATTAAGTAGTTTTGATACATTGTATTTCTATACTATAATTTTCGACCTATATAAGTTCACGTATGTCAAGCCTACAAACGCCTATTGAATATTTAAAAGGAGTTGGACCTTACCGAGCATCGCTTTTAAAAAGCGAACTAGATATCCATACATATCAAGATTTATTACATTTTTTTCCAAACCGATATCTCGATCGAACAAAATATTATTTGATATCGGAGTTGCGTGCAGAAAGCGCAGAAGTGCAGGTTATAGGTCAGGTATTACGACTACAAGAAATAAAACAAAAACGTGGAAGTAGATTGGTGGCTTTATTTCAAGATGCCCAAGGAAGTACAATGGAGCTTGTTTGGTTTCGTGGGCACAAATGGATAAAAGAAAATATTAGAACGAATACTCACTATGTAATTTTTGGAAAGTTAAATTGGTTCAAGGGTAAGGTTTCCATGCCCCATCCCGAAATGGAACTGCTTTCGGAACACCAACAAAAAACTAGACCAGGTCTTTATCCTATCTATCCGTCTACCGATAAGTTGAGCAAAGCACGAATTAGCAATAAGTTCTTTAGCAACTTAATTGAAAAATTGATTAAGTCCTACGTTAATCATATCACCGAATCCTTATCGGATAGCATTATCGAAGAGTTAAATTTAATCTCGAAAAAAGCAGCACTATGGTTTGTACACTTTCCTAAAAATCAAGAAAGTTTAGCTCGAGCTCAACAACGGCTTAAATTCGAAGAACTGTTTTACATTCAATTGCAATTGGTTCGTAAAAAAGTATTGCATCAAGCAAAAGTAAAGGGGTATCCATTTGAAAGTATTGGTGATAAGTTCCTTGGTTTTTACGAGAATCACTTGCCTTTTGAGCTGACGAATGCACAAAAACGTGTAGTGAGAGAAATACGTAAGGATTTAGGAAGCAATGCACAAATGAATCGATTGCTTCAAGGTGATGTAGGAAGCGGAAAAACAATTGTAGCTTTTTTGTCCATGCTGATCGCTTTAGATAATGAATACCAAGCATGTTTAATGGCGCCAACAGAAATCTTAGCTACGCAACATTACCAAGGATTAAAAAAGTATTGTGACACGATAGGTGTGACCATAAACCTATTAACGGGTTCATCTACTACCAAAGAACGTAAAGAAATTCATGAAGGCCTGGAGTCGGGCGAGTTGCAGATATTGGTTGGAACACATGCGGTATTAGAAGATAAAGTCGTGTTTGCCAATTTAGGATATGCAATTATAGACGAGCAACACCGTTTTGGTGTAGAGCAGCGTAGTAAGCTTTGGCACAAAAATGAACTGCCGCCACATATTTTAGTGATGACTGCTACGCCTATACCACGAACTTTAGCTATGAATTTATATGGCGATTTAGATATAAGTGTGATAGACGAACTGCCGCCTGGAAGAAAACCAATTAAAACTTTACATAAGTACGATTCTAATCGCTTGGCTATTCAAGGTTTTATGCGAGAAGAAATTGCCAAAGGTAGGCAGGTGTATGTGGTGTATCCACTTATAGAAGAGAGTGCAGCTATGGAATATAAAAACCTAATGGAAGGGTATGAGAGTTTATCGCGCGACTTCCCTATGCCCGAATATCATATTTCTGTTGTACATGGCCAGATGAGTGCTGCAGATAAGGAGTATGAAATGCAACGATTTGCTAGTGGGAAAACTGATATTATGGTTGCTACTACTGTTATAGAAGTAGGTGTTAATGTTCCAAATGCATCGGTAATGGTTATAGAAAGTGCCGAACGTTTTGGACTGTCACAACTACATCAATTGCGTGGAAGGGTAGGTCGTGGTGCCGAACAAAGCTATTGTATTTTGGTAACAAGTTATAAGTTGTCGAACGACTCGAAAACCCGTATGCAAACAATGGTTAATACTAATGATGGATTTGAAATAGCAGAGGTGGATTTAAAACTTCGGGGTCCAGGAAACCTTATGGGTACGCAACAAAGTGGGGTGTTGAATTTACAAATTGCCGATATTGTTCAAGATGGAGCAATTTTACAAGAAGCTAGAAAACAAGCCATCTTGCTTATGAAGCAAGATCCAGAGCTAAAATCTGAAGAAAACAAACCTATCCGAAGTACGTTCAACCAATTAATGCGTTTCAAAAATATTTGGAGCTATATATCTTAATTTAAAGAATCATCCCCCTCATATCACAAAATTTAAAGATCTAAGGCTTTATAAAAAACACATCTATAGGCTTATCCAAGGTGGAAATTAGAAACATAAGTTTTATAGATAGGCATTTCTCTATTTTCCGATTAGGAAACTCTTCAAAGTATACAGACAAAATGGTATATTTGCCCTTTGTTTAGAAAAAAGAAATATGAAAATATCGTATAACTGGATCAAGCAATTTTTATCAATTGATTGGCCAGCAGAGAAAACGGGAGAAGTGTTAACAGATTTAGGTCTAGAGGTTGAAGGTTTAGAATCTTTTATCAGTATTCCTGGTGGACTTAAGGGAGTTGTTGTGGGCGAGGTACTTACATGCAAACAACATCCAAATGCCGATAGATTAAAGCTTACTGAGGTTTCTATTGGTGAAGATAAACCTTTGCAAATAGTCTGTGGTGCTCCAAATGTAGCAGTGGGTCAAAAAGTAGCTGTTGCAACGGTAGGTTCTAAATTGATTACTGCCGAAGGTGAAGAGTGGGAGATTAAAAAAACTAAGATCCGCGGGGAAAAAAGTCACGGGATGATTTGCTCGGAAGTAGAACTGCATATCGGTAGCGATAGTTCTGGGATTCTAGTTTTATCCGAAGACGCAATTGTGGGCGAGCCATTAGATACGATATATGAAGTAGAAGAAGATCAGGTGTTCGAAATCGGTTTAACACCTAATCGTGCCGATGCTATGAGTCACCTAGGAGTAGCTAGAGACTTAAGCGTAGGTCTTCAACAAAAAGAGATTTCATTAAAAGTAAATACACCATCTATAAGCAGTTTCCGAATAGATCAGCGAACAAGAAAAATTGCAGTTAAAGTAGAAGATGCAGAAAAAGCACCACGATATGCTGGAGTTACTATTTCGGGAGTAAAAGTAGGGGAATCTCCTACTTGGTTACAAAACAGGTTGAAAGCTATAGATATCGCTCCGATTAATAATGTAGTAGATGTGACAAATTATGTACTTCACGAATTAGGGCAACCACTACATGCTTTCGATGTTGCGAAGATTGCAGGAGACGAAATAAATGTTAAAACTTTAGAGGAAGGAACCAAATTTACCACGTTAGACGGTGTAGAGCGAACGCTAAATGGTAAAGAGTTAATGATTTGTGATGCAGAAAAACCAATGGCTATAGCAGGTGTTTTTGGCGGGCAAGATAGTGGCGTAACCTCTCATACTTCTGATATATTTTTGGAGAGTGCTTACTTTGATCCTATCACGATCCGTAAAGCATCAAAATATCATGGATTAAATACAGATGCGTCTTTCCGATTTGAAAGAGGAGTTGATCCTAATATTACAGAATATGCGCTAATGCGAGCAGCCAATCTTATAAAGAAAGTTGCTGGTGGAGAGGTTACTAGTGATATTGTAGATTTATACCCGAAAAAAATTGATGATCATCAAGTATTTATCAATTACAAAAACATTAAACGCATTGTAGGAGAAGAAATTCCAGAGGATAAAATTAAAGGTATATTATCGGGATTAGAAATTAAGATAAACAATGCAACCGAAGCGGGCTTAGGGGTTACCATTCCTGCCTATCGTAATGATGTGGTTCGAGAAGTCGATGTGGTAGAGGAAATTTTGCGAGTATACGGATATAACAAAATCGCTATACCAGAAAAACTACGCACTTCTACTACACATGCAAAAGAATCTTCCGATTTTAAATTAGAAAATACCTTCGGCGATCATTTAGTTTCTCTTGGATTTACCGAAATGCTTGCTAACTCGTTAAGCTCTCCGGAATACACAGAACTAGTTGCGGATTTAGATAAGAAGCATAACGTAGAACTATTAAATCCGTTGAGTAAGGAACTTTCTATTATGCGTCAGTCGTTACTATTTGGTGGATTAGAAGCTTTAGCGTATAATGCTAACCGAAGAGTAAAGAATCTTAAGCTATTTGAGTTTGGTAAAACCTATCATAAGTATCCAAATAAAAGAGTGGAAAGAAAACGATTGTCCATTGTGTTATCTGGAAATAAGACACCAGAAAATTGGTCTTTGTCTTCAAAGCCTACCGACTTCTTTTATTTAAAGGGAATAGTATATTCCCTTTTAGAGAAAATAGGAATAACCCAAGTGGTAGAAAAAGAAACCAAAAGCGCTATATTTTCCGAAGGTTTAGAACTGCAAAAAAATAAACAGACCATAGTAGAACTTGGTCTTGTCCAGAAAAATCTTAGTAAAGCTTTCGATATAGACAAATCAGTATATTTTGCAAATATCTATTGGGAAGAGCTTTTTGAAATTGCGAAAGGAAAAACGTTTACCTTACAATCAATTCCAAAATATCCGAAAGTTAAACGAGATCTTGCTCTATTGTTGGATGAGTCGGTTCGATTTGAAGACTTACGAGTTGCGGCGAAAAAAGTAGATACAAAATTGCTTAAAGAAGTTAGCTTGTTTGATGTATATACAGGCGATAGTTTACCAAAAGGTAAAAAATCGTATGCGCTTACGTTTACGATATTAGATACGGAAAAAACTTTAACCGATAAGCAAATTGATAAACTGATGAAAAAATTACAGAAGACTTTTGAAAAAGATTTTGGTGCAAGTCTTCGTCAGTAAGCTGTAGGTGAAAATTAAATAGGAGATAATATAAAGCCCTTTGTATAAAAGTACAAAGGGCTTTTTTATTATTTAACTCAATATTTATTTTAGAAATTTCAAGTTTTTTCTGTTAGAATGAATAGCCTAGTCTCTTGTTTTAGTAATGATAGTACTAATAAAAAGCCTAACTCATTCCATCTTGAGAATTGGTGAATTACAGAAGTAAGGTTGGTAGTTGAAATGAATGAAAATGGAAGGAATGTGAAAAATACCAAGGTGGTATGGCTACTGATTTAGAACGATATGTAACTATCCTATCAGGCCTACTCATTCATAGTTGATAATACCCCCAATAGCGATTACTTTACTATTTGAAAGGTTATAGTTTTTAATCCAATGACAGATAGGAGAGGTACTACATTTCATACCACTCCTTATTTGCTAAATTTATTTTGTATTACCAAAGTTCAGCTACTTCTTCTTTTAAATATAGGATTGCTTGTTGCGATGGGGCTAAATTGTTGAAATATTTGCCTAACAACTCTTCTCTAAACT
>DATGSX010000032.1:0-24491 GCA_035302145.1 Flavobacteriaceae bacterium
TTAGTGGAAAACTATAATGTTAATCCGGAAAACGTTGGAATATATGGTGGTTCTTATGGTGGCTTTATAAGTTTAATGGCTCTATTCACCGAGCAAGAGGTGTTCGCAGCTGGTGCAGGACTACGCTCTGTAACCGATTGGGCGCACTATAATCACGGATATACATCCAATATTTTAAACCAGCCATATGACGATCCAATTGCTTACGAAAGAAGCTCACCAATTAATTTTGCTGATGGCTTGGAAGGAGCTTTACTAATGTGTCATGGCATGATCGATGTAAATGTTCAGTTTCAAGATATCGTTAGATTATCACAACGTCTGATAGAATTAGAAAAAGACAATTGGGAACTAGCCGTTTATCCATTAGAAGATCATGGTTTTGTACATACTACTAGCTGGATAGACGAGTATAAACGTATTTTAAAGTTGTTCGAAAATAACTTGAAGAAGTAAGATAGAGCAATATTTATAAAATAAGCATAATGAAAGGGTTGTAGCTGTCTCATAACCGAGGCAGCTACTTTTTGTTTTTTGAGCATAATTATTAAGGTAAACTCATGGTGTAGTTGCTGATGTTTATTATATTTATACAACTGAATATCAGCGCTATGAGACCTAAATTTCAAGAATATAATCAACAGCAAAATTGGTTATTTCCTCCCTCAATTGAAGAGTTAATTCCTAAAAATCACCCCGTTCGAATCGTCAATGGAGTAATTGAACAATTAGATTTAAAACTACTTACTGAAGTTTATGCCAAAGAAGGCCGCCCAAGCTATCATCCCAAAATGATGCTTAAGGTAATGGTATATGCTTACATGGATAATATTTATTCTAGTAGAAAGATAGAGAAAGCTATGCGAGAGAATATTAATTTTATGTGGCTTTCGGCGCAACAAGTAGTAGATCATAATACCCTTGCACGCTTTAGAAGCAACCGCTTAAAAGATGTTTTCAAAGATATTTTTAAACAAGTGGTAATGCTTTTAGCGGAGGAAGGTTTGGTGAAATTAAAAGAAGTGTATACCGATGGCACCAAGATAGAATCTGTAGCAGGACGCTATACTTTTGTATGGGGTAAATCGATAAAGAATTATAAAGAGAATATGGAAAGCACCTTGGAACAGATGTGGGAATACGCACAATCTATTACTGATGATGAAGATGATCCCGATCCTGACCCACCAAGCTTTAAAAAAATCTCTCCCGAAAAAATTGAAAAGACAGTTGAGAAGATTGAGCAGAAAATAAAGAACAATCCTAAGGCTTCTTCCAAAGCTAAGGCAAAACTGCGTTATATTAAAAAGAACTATTCTACTAATCTTAAAAGATATCAAGAACAAGAAAAGATTTTAGGTCAAAGAAGCAGTTATAGCAAGACCGATACAGATGCTACTTTTATGCGAATGAAGGACGACCACATGAGAAATGGACAGTTAAAGCCAGCTTACAATGTTCAAATTAGCACCGAGAACCAAATCATTGTCCATTACACCCTTCATCAAAAGACCAATGACATCCATACTTTAAAGCCTCACCTAGATAGTTTTGAATACTTATATGAAAATCTTCCAGAAGTTCTAACAGCCGATGCTGGTTATGGTAGTGAGGAAAATTATGAATATTTAGAAAGTAAAGGCATAGAAACTTATGTAAAATACAACACCTTCGATAAGGAGGAAGGTCTTACCAAACAAAGGAAAGATAAACGAGAAGGTTTTAGACGAGATGATTTACATTACAATAAAGAACAAGATTTTTATGTTTGTCCGATGGGACAGCGAATGGAAAAAATAGCTGAATTTTCTTCCAGGACAAAATCAGGATATAGGCAACAAAATAGTGTATATCAAGCGCAGAACTGTGAAGGCTGTCCGTTAAGAGTCTTGTGTTTTAAAGGAAAGAATAATCGGCGTGTTCAACGAAATCACAATCTTGAACGGCATAAACACCGAATCAGAGAAAATCTTCTTAGTGATATAGGTGAAATATATAGGAAAAAACGATCGGTTGATGTGGAACCAGTGTTTGGTCATATCAAATACAATCGAAACTTCAATCGATTTACCCATCGAGGTCTTGAAAAAGTAGAAATTGAGTTCGGATTACATGCTTTAGCCAATAATCTAAAGAAAATGAGTGCATAAAAGAGGGATGACTCTCCTTTTTTTCTAAATCAATAAAAAACAACCTTCTTTTACTATACTAAACTAAAAAAGTAGCCGCACCAGAATTTTGCTTCTGAGACGGCTACATTTTTTATCTTCTATTATCATTAAAGTATTAAGCAATTATTCCAATTTAGTTTAATAGGGCGTTGGTTACTCAAATGGTTATTATTTAAATGAGGATGTTTCTGCATTATTTCAAAGTAAAAATATTACTGTGTTGTAAGTACATAAAAGTAGATAGAATGAAAATGACAATAACTCCCTGCTAGAACAAACATGTGAAAGGTGGCATGGTTGTATTTAACTCTTTTAAGGCTATATAAAATAGCACCAATAGTATAAGATATTCCGCCAGCCATAAGCCAGTACAAACCATCTAATGCTATATTATTTATTAATGGTTTAATTACAAATACTATCATCCATCCCATAAGCACATATAAAATGGTGGATATGGTATCGTATTTTCCCGTAAAGAATAGTTTTAAAATAATTCCTACCAAAGCAAAAGTCCAAACGATAATAAAAAGAGGTTTCCCAGTAGAATCAGGTAGGGAAATTAAGGCGAAAGGAGTATAGGTTCCTGCGATAAGGACAAAAATAGCAGCATGGTCAAAAATTTGAAACCTTTTCCTTAACGTTCCATGCTTAGCGCTATGGAATAAAGTTGAGGCGGCGTAAAGGACAATCAAACTCATACCGTAAATAGTTACGCTTAGGACGCTTTGGGAATTTCCATAGGTGTTTGCTTTCTTAATTAATAAAACCAAGGCAACAATGCTCAGTAGAAATCCTATAGCATGAGAAATAACATTTATTCTTTCTTCTTTGGATGAGTATACTTTCATAATAATAAGATTAATCTGTGTTGCATTTAGGCGCTTCAACCAACAGCAATCAACGTATAAACAAATTAGCGAAAATTCTAATTCGTAATTAAAATCAATCACTAAATCAACAAGTTCCTTCCACTAGAAGTGGACAATCGATAAACATGGAGTTACAATCTCAGAGTATAAAACTCAGACTGTAAAACGCTAACCTAGCGAGCCAGCGAGTGACTGGACGGCTACTTGCTCAGTAAAGCTTATTACTTAAGAGTAATCTGTATTTAAGCCACCAGAAGTCTATAATTCAGTGCGTTAGCAAATATTCGAATGCAAAAATAAAACTAGTTGCCAGGCATCAATTACCCACCTACAATCTCCATTTTACTATAACCTTTCCCGTCTTGAGTAAGTTGTATTTGTGTGGCAATTCGTTCTTTTACTGAGTCTACGTGGCTGATGATTCCGATAATTTTGGAGGATTCTATTTGCAAACGTTCTAGGGTATCTAGTGTTTGGTCAAGAGATTCTGCGTCTAGGGTTCCAAAACCTTCGTCTATAAACATGCTTTCTATTTGTACGTTTTTTGCTGCTAAATCTGATAGTGCAAGGGCTAATGCCAAACTTGCCATAAAAGTTTCACCACCAGATAACGTGCTTATAGCTCGTCGTTGATTCCCCATGTCTTGGTCTATTACCATTAGGCCATCGCCTTCTCCTTCCTTTGGTTTATCCATTTTATAACGCTTGTTTAAGCTATCTAGACGTTTATTGGCTAAGTGGAGAAGATGGGTCAAGGTCATGTCTTGTGCGTAATCGTTAAACCTGTTACCTGTGGCATCTCCGATTAAACTGTTGAGCATTTTCCAAGGTTTTGCCTCTTTTGATAAGATAGCTAGCTTTTTTTCAATTACTTCGATTTCGTTTTTCAATCGTGCTTGATTTCGCAAGTAGAACGCTACTTCTTTTTCTTGCGATTTGAGTTTTTCTAACTCTTCTTCCTTGCTATTTAAGTCTTTGCGAACTTGATCTTTATTATCTAACGAAACAGATTCTTTTAACTTCAAGATTTCCTTTTGCTGTAACTCCAATTGCGTTGTTGCTATCTGAATTTTCTGTTGCAAGGTGCTATGCTGCTTATCATAGGCTAGATAAACATTGTCTTTTAAGCGAATTTTTATAGCAGCTTCTATACTTTCTACACCAATCGTTTTAAGCTCAGTTACCAAATTCTTAGCGGTTTGCTTTAAACTAGATTGCGTTTTGTTTACTTCTTCTATAAGGCTTTGCTCTTGGTCTATTTTCACTCGCCATGTACTTCTATTTTGTTGGAAATCTTCTCGAATCTTATGATAAACTTCTTTAAAATTCTCTCCAGTATATAGCATATTTTTCTCTGTATTTAGCTCTTTTCCTTGTTTGGATAATGCTACCATCTTTTTTGCTACAGGTAGAAGTTCGGTAAGAATTTGTAGTTGCTTCTTTAAACCTAAGGCATTTTGCAAATGTTTAAATTTCGCTTCTTGTAAAGCTATGTTTTTAGCGAAATCGAAATTCACTGGATCTTCGGTGATTTGCTGATATTGCTTTTTGAAATCCTTATCTAATTGCTCTAGTTTAGCGAGGGTTTCTTTCTTTGCTTTTTCGTCGTTTGCTATTTGAGTCGCTATATTTTCTCTATCACTTTTGCTTTTAAGTTGTTTTTCAATTGCTTTATCATATTCTGACTTAGCTGCTTTCAAGGCTTCTTCTAATTCAGAAGGTGGCGTTGGTGTATGTAGTGCAAAAGGATGTTCTAAAGAGCCACAAAGTGGGCAAGCTTCCCCTTCTTTTAATCGGTTTCTGTGCTCTTCTAAGCTTTGTGTCAATACCGCATTTTGCTTCTCTAAATCTAGTTTTTCAAAGTTGGCTAAAGCAAGTTTCACTTGTGTGTCCAAAAGCTTTTGCTGTCCATCTAACTCAGTTAACTTCTTCTTTGAAGTCTCAATCTGCTTCCTGCTATTCTTTTCATTGGCGTGCAAATTTTGGATGTTTTGCGCTACCAGTTGAGCTTGACGGAGATTTATTATTTTATTGCTGAAATGTTCAACCGATTGTTCGGTTAAATCTTTTGAAGCAATAGCTACTTTTAAAAGTAAGTGATTATACTTGCTCTTTGTTTCTTCTATACTACTTTCTACATCTGAAGCAAAGGTTTCATTTTTAGTTTCGAACCTAATTTGTGGTTCAAAGTTCCTTATTAACCCATTTGCCGTTGCCTGTTCTTCACGGTATTCACTTCGCAATTCTAAAACTTGTTTTTCTAGTTGTTCATATTTACCATAAAATACATCTAGATCGGCTATAGCGTTTGTTTCAGTGACTTCGGTTTTAACGATTTTGGCTATGTTGTCGCAGAGCTGTTGGTTAGTTGCTGCTAAGCTTTGTTTTTCCTGAACTAACTTATTTTTTTGTTCTTCTAATCTTTTTAAGTGGTTTGCTGTCTGTTCCCAAGTTTGAATGTCAGACAAATAGGGTAGGAGCTTTTTATGTTCTTGCCAAAGCTTTCCTTCTTGTGCCATAAACTTTTTTAACGCCTCGCTAGAAGCTGTTAGCTCTGCGTGTGTTTTCTTTGATTCAGCTTGTTTCTTTAAAAGAATATCAATTTGTTTGTTTTGTTCTTTTAATACGTCTACCTGAGCCACTAGCTTTTTCAACTGTTTTTGCAATTGGATTTCTTCGGCACTTTTAGCTTGTACTTCTTCTTTTGGCTTTTGTTCGTCTTTTTTGCTTTGTAAGACCACTTCTAACTCTTCCGATTTTTTCCCGTGGCTTCTAAACTTTTGCCAAACAGCCATTCCTATTTTTCTATATATTCCAGAGCCAGTTATTTTTTCTAAAAGATCGCCACGTTCTTTTTTTGGTGCTTTTAAGAATTCGGCAAACTCTCCTTGAGCTAGAATGACAGATTTGTTAAACTGATCGTAGCTTAACCCGATGCGTTCTTCGTTGGCTTTAGGAATGGCTCCTTTATTGTAATTTAATGCTTTGTCGGTTTCTACATCATACAGATACATGTCGTAATCACGTAAATTTCCAGTACGAGCGGTAGTAATATGCCACTCAGATCGGAAAATTCCTTGTTTACATGCATAGGTTACCTTGGCATAGGCCTCTTCTTGTCCGCGAGTCAAGATAGCTCCACCTGTATCTACGCCAGTTCTAGATACCCTTCCCATTCGTGGAGTGGTATTGTATAAAGCCAAGGATATTGCATCTAGAATACTACTTTTTCCGCTACCGGTTGCTCCGGTTATAACAAAAAGGGGGGAGAAGGTAAACGGTTCTTTGGTGAAATCGATTTTATGTTCTCCAGAAAGTGAATGGATATTTTTAAAAGCAACTTTTAATATGCGCATAGTTTAGGATTCTAGGGATTCTAAAATTTCATGAAAGGAGGCAAGCATCATATTTTTTGATTCTTCGTCCATGTCTTGTTGATCTAGCAAGCTAGTAAAAACGTCTTTTGGGGTTAGGTCTTCCAAAGTATGCTGTGTACCCATTACTTCGCTTAACGTATCGAGGGTGTCGGTAAAGCGCACTCGATCTTTTACGATGATAAAACCTTCCTTATCAAAAGCTTCTATATAAGCTTGAAACCTTAGAGTTTTTTGTGGGCTATGTTGTTCTTCTACCAATTCAACTTCGAGTAAACTTGGTAAATCTGAGTGATTTTCTAAAGCTTCCAATTTCTCTTCAATTTCCTCCATGTTTCCTTGAATTAGTAATAATTTTCTAATACTTGGTATAGAGATGCTTTTAGGATCCCAACCTACTTCTGTATCGATAAGTAGAACGCGTTTGTTATCGGTTCGCTCGCTAAAAGATAGGGCTAGGGGAGAGCCTGAATAATAGGTTGGTATATTCGAGCTTACTTTTTGTGGCTTGTGGATATGTCCCAAAGCGACATACGAAAAATAACTATCAAAATTAAAGGCATTAAACATCGCGTTGTTTCCTATTTGAATGTCACGTTCGCTCTCAGATGTTGTAACCCCAGCAGCAAATAGATGTCCCATTGCAATACAAGGAATTTCTGGATATTTGGCTGCTGCTGTCTCTGCAGCTTGTTTATATATATTCGCAATTCCAGTTCGCATAGCCTCTAATCTTTCCTCATACGAACTACTTTGTGTAGCGGTGTGTAAATTAGAGTCACGTAAATAGGGGATGGCGGCAACAATATATTTTATTTCACCATTTTTATAAAGTGGAATTAAACAATCTTCCATCTTTTCTGGCAAAGCACCTATTACATGGACGTTTAAAGACTTGAGTAATTCTTTAGGTGCGTTTAACATAGATGGGGAATCATGATTTCCGCCGGTTACAATTATAGTGCATCCTAATTTGTGTAAACTTACCAACGCATCAAAATACTGTTGTCTCGCTTCTGCTGAGGGATTGGCAAGATCAAAGATGTCACCAGAAATCACGACAACATCAATATTCTCATTGTCTACTAATTGGCAGAACCAATCAATAAAAATGGCGAAATCTGGATAAAGGCTATGCTTATGTAATTTTTTCCCGATATGCCAATCAGCAGTATGTAGTATTTTCATGGTGGAGGTGTTTTTTAGTGAAATCAAAAATAGGAAGAATTACCAATATTATTAGGACAACTTTCATTTACGGATATTTTACGTTATTTTGTCGGTTCAATAAACATAAAATTATGAATTGGGTATTCCTTATTGCTGCTGGACTTTGTGAGGTAGGTTTTACTTCGTGCTTAGTTAAATACGAGAATACAGAAGGATGGATTTCTTATGCTTGGTTTGGAGGCTTTTTAGTTTCCTTGTTCTTTAGTATGTGGTTCTTGATTATTGCTGCCAAAACTATTCCTATGGGAACTGCTTATGCAGTTTTTGCTGGAGTTGGAGCTGTAGGTACTGCATTGATGGGAATTTTAGTATTTAATGAAGCAACTAGTTTTTGGCGTATATTCTTTATCGTTACACTCGTTGCCTCCATTGTAGGATTAAATCTAGTAACGGAGTAGAAAATAGTGCTGTAGTATCCTATATGTAAGAATATCGGATAGCTAATAGCTTGTCATTCCGGGGTGCTATATCCTAAAAAACATCGAAATACCTTATTTATCCATGTTTTAATATCTAAGTTTATAGTATCAAAAATAAATTGTCGTTTAAGGGGAATTATGAAAGAGTATGTAGGCTTAATAACAAGAACCATAAAACAGTGGTTAAAGAACAAACCCTTTCAGCAAAGTGCTGTTATAGCTTATTATACTTTATTTTCATTACCTGGCTTATTGATGATAGTTATTTCTATAGCTGGTTACTTCTTTGGTAAATCTACGGTACAGGATAGAATCATTCAGCAACTTGCTGAGTTTATTGGCACAGATGCGGCTATTACTATAGAGCAATTAATAAGTAATATTAGTATTGAAAGCTCCTCCTCGTTAATGCTTTTGATTAGCATTGGTTCTTTAGTATTTGGTGCTACTGGAGCGTTTTTCCAGTTAAAGAAAGCAATGAACAGAATATGGAATGTAAGGGAGAAAAAGTCCAGTGTTTTAATGATGCTCATAAATAGAATGATTTCTTTGGGAATTGTATTGGTAATTGGGTTTATGTTAATGATTTCCTTAGTGATTCATGCTATTGTAATCGTGTTAGGTGATTATTTAGCTCAGTTTGCTCCAAGTTTGAGTGCGCTTGGTTTGGAATTGATTAACTTCTTTTTATCCTTTTTATTTATAGCTTGTTTATTTGCTGCTATATTTAAATTACTACCGGATATAAAAATTCGATGGAAGGTAACCTTTGTTGGTGCTTCCTTTACAACCATTTTATTTTTATTTGCTGTTTATGGTTTAGGTATTTACTTTGGAAAGAGTAATCCAACCTCGGTATTTGGTGGGGCTTCCTCTTTAATTCTTATCATGTTATGGGTGTATTACTCCTGTCTGATCCTATTCTTAGGGGCTGAGTTTACCGTACAGTATGCCTTGTTTAAAAATTATAAAATTGGATTAAATCGATTTAGTGAGCCAGCTATATTTCAAAAGATGGAAGAGTTAAAAGAAGAACAGCGCTTATTCGAAAAACAGGAAGAACTGTTTCATGCTTATAAAAAGAAAAATAAAAGGTGAGAGCGTTTTGCAATAAACCTAACGAATGGGCTTCCCTTTGATTACCACCCGTTCATTATTCTCCAAACTCGTAAAAAACAAATAATCCATCCCTCCATCTTTTATTTTCCATTTCTTTCGAATTTGTGCAACAGATTCAGGGAAATTCCGAATGCTAACATTTGCCTTTGACTTTAAAAATGAGCGCATTTCCTTTCTATTATAAGGCATTACTTTTATGATTTCGAAACGTCTGCCAGGGAAATCAATTAATTTATCGCTAGTGTATAAATGACTATTTTCTGCGAGTTTAAATATTTTATAGTCATTTGCTACAGCATTAAAAGCACCGCTTTTTAGAATGGCTGCATTTGGTTCAAATAAATAAGCTTTAGGTTTACTATAATCGGCTATATCGTAATCTTCTACGGTTGTTTCAAAGGTATCTACTTTATTTTTTGAATAATTAAAAGTATAAATCTTTGGTTTCCCTACAGGAGCAAGAGCCGTAATAAACCATAACAACTCTTTTACCTCATTGTTTACCGCAACTACATGAATTTCGCTAACATTCTTAAGTTCGTTTAGCCCCATGCTAATATCTAGAATAGGGGAGGTCTTTAAAAGAAGAAGTTTGGTATGATTAAGAATGTGCTCTAAATTATCAGGAATATTGGGTAAACAATCTTTTAATAAAAACACCTTACTTCTGCTTGCAGTTCTCCTTCCTGGATCGGCGAATATAATATCATATTGCTTTTCTAACAACGCTATACTATTCCCAGTTCTAAATGTAATATTACTTACATCAAGTTGCTTAGCATTATGTCTTGCAATTTCGGATAAGGTTTCATTCTTTTCGAAATGCGTAACCGATGTTATTTTTTCTGCAAAATAGTTGGTATCTACTCCAAACCCACCTGTTATATCTGCTAGTGTTTCTCCTTCTACAAAGCGAGCTTTGTGTTGCGCTGTAATCTCCGAAGAAGTTTGCTCAAGATTTAATTTAGGTGGATAGTATATATAATCGGTGCTGAACCAAGTAGGTAGCTTGTCTTTAATTTGCCTGCGGCTACTAATTTGCTCTAATAAAGATTGAATAGGTACCGATGGGAAAGGACTCCCCGCAAAAGCTAATTTGGAAATATCCTCATCATATTCTTTAATGAAGGCTTGTACTTCGGCAGTCAATAGAGATTTTAATAGGGCCATGAATTAATTATTAAACACGTAATGAATAATATTGGCACCCATTTGTAAAGCTTTTAATCGGACTTCTTCTGGATCATTATGTACTTCTTGATCTTCCCAACCATTTCCTAAATCTGTTTCGTAGGTGTAAAGCAAAGCGAGTCTATCGTCAATAAAAATACCAAAAGCCTGAGGTGGCTTTCCATCGTGCTCATGAATCTTAGGCAAACCGTTTGGAAACTCATAGACTTGATGAAATATAGGGTGGTCATTAGGAATTTCTTGCATAGCGATATCTGGAAATAGCAAAGCAAGTTCTCTGCGGATATATGGATCCATTCCATAATTATCGTCTATATGTAGAAATCCACCACTCTCTAAATAAGTTCTAAGATTGTTACGTTCATAATCATTAAAAACCACGTTTCCGTGACCTGTTAAATGTATAAACGGATAGCGGTAAAGATTGGGACTGCTTGGCTTAACTACTTCCGGCTCTGGATTTAATTTGGTTTGAATATTATCGTTACAAAAAGTGATTAGATTTGGCAATGAAGTGGGGTTAACATACCAATCTCCGCCACCATCGTATTGCATTACCGCAATTTCTTGACTCCAAGATAATACGGTAGACATAAAAAATAATACAGATACTATATATCGCATGTTTTTATTCATTTATAAAAGTTACGGAGTGGCATGCCACTATGGCTGCGGTTTCGGTACGTAAACGAGTATTTCCTAAGTGTACTTCTTTCCAATTGTTCTTTCTAGCATTTTCAATTTCATTGGGTGAGAAATCTCCTTCGGGTCCGATAAATATTAAATAGTTTTTATTAGGAAGTAGGTTTTCTTTTAAACTAACTCTTGGGCTATCATCATCGCAATGGGCAATAAAAACAGCATCATAAGAATCGGTATTTCCAAAAAAATCATTTATAGGTGTAAGTGGATTAATTTTTGGAAGATACGTCTGTAAGGATTGTTTCAAAGCACTTTCTATAATTCTTTCGTAACGATCCAATCGTATCCTCCTTCGTTCAGAAAACTGACATAAAATAGGGGTAATTTCATCGATCCCAATTTCGGTAGCTTTTTCTAAAAACCACTCAAATCTATCATTTGTTTTGGTAGGTGCAATAGCGATATGTAAGGAGTAGGGCCTTGGTTTTTCAAGTTGCGTTTCCAATATCCGCGCAATACATTGATTATTGTTTATCACTTCAAGCTTACAGGTAAACAAACTTCCTAATCCATTGGTTACATGTATGATATCGCCTTCTTTCTTACGCAATACTTTAGCTAAGTGTCGGCTTTCAATTTTATCGAAAGTGACTAAACTACTGTCTTTTTTTATTTGCTTTTGAATAAATAATTGCATGGAATATTAAAATTTCAAGCGTGAGTTTGCCACTATATCATTACTTGCAAAAATGCCCTGTTCGTATTTTAATTGGCCTACCATTGCTACCATTGCAGCATTGTCGGTACAGTATTCTAGTTTTGGAATATGAACTTTCCAACCATGTTTATCTTGCGCTTGGAGCATTGCATTTCTAATTCCACTGTTTGCCGACACTCCACCGCCAATGGCAATTTCCTTTATCCCGGTTTCTTTTACAGCATTCTTAAGTTTTTCCATTACATAGTCTACTATAGTAAATTGAATGCTTGCACAGATATCCGCGATATTTTCCTGAATAAAATTTGGGTTTTCTTTTTCTTTTCTTTCTAAAAAGTAAAGAACTGCAGTTTTAAGACCACTAAAGCTAAAATCCATTGGGCCTACCTTAGGTTTGGTAAATGGAAAAGCATGTGGATTTCCTTTCTGCGCATATTCATCGAGTAGTGGACCACCTGGATAGTCTAAACCTAACATTTTTGCACTTTTATCGAAAGCCTCACCAATGGCATCGTCCAAGGTTTGACCAATTATCTCCATGTCGAAATAATCTTTTACTAAAACTATTTGTGTATGACCACCACTTATTGTTAAAGCAATGAATGGAAACTTAGGTTTCTCTTTATTTTCCTCCTCTATAAAATGTGCTAAAATATGAGCTTGCATGTGATTAACACTGATAAGTGGAATATCTAATCCCATGGCCAGTGATTTGGCAAATGAAGTTCCTACTAATAATGCACCCATAAGTCCAGGTCCTTTCGTAAAAGCTATGGCAGATAAGTCCTTTTTAACGATATTTGCCTTAGCAAGTGCTTGGTGCACTACTGGCAAAATATTTTGTTGGTGTGCACGGGAGGCAAGTTCAGGAACGACCCCTCCAAATTCCGTGTGAATTTCTTGTGTGGCAACAATATTAGAGAGTATCTTTCCGTTGCAAATTACGGCTGCAGCCGTGTCATCACAAGAAGATTCAATACCGAGTATATAGGATTTGCTAGGCAAGATTTGTAGTTTAAAAGTTGGAATTAAAATTAGGCGTAAAAATAAAACATATATAGCACATCAAAAAACTTAGGAAAATATTAATCCGACTCTTTTTAATAGGCTTTGCATTTTTTGCATGGCTTGTGCTGTTATTGTCTATACCGCCTATACAAACCTTTGTAGCAGAGAAAATAACAGAGTCTATAAATGAAAAACACGGAACTTCTATTCATGTTTCTAAAGTAGGTTTGAGCTGGACGGGACGCGTTAGCTTGCAAAATGTACTTATTCTCGATCATAAGCAAGATACACTAATTTACACCAAAAGATTGCGTACTAGACTCAAAAGTCCAAAAGCTTTACTGAAAGGACATCTCTATTTTCGACATACTTATTTAAACGATCCATACTTTCATATAAAAACATATAAGGGAGAAGAAAAATCTACAATTGAAACCTTTGCTGATAACTTTGGTGAAGGAAGTGATCCAAACAATCCTTTTACCCTGTTTTTTAGCCGCTTGATTCTAGATCGTGGTAGTTTCATTATAACAGACGAGAATTTAGAAAAACCGAATGTATTCTCTATGGATGATATCTATCTAAAAACCGATAATTTCAAATTGGTGAAAGATGTTATCGATTCTGATATTCAAAAACTTGCGTTTACCTCATTTGATGGGTTAGAAGTAACCGATTTAAGCGGAAATTATCATTACTCACCAACAGGAATGGGTTTAAAAAACATGATTCTTGAAACAAAAAACAGTAATGTAAAAGGAACCATTCAATTAGACTATCCTGTCGAAGGCCTTTCAGATTTTAGTGAAGTAGTACAATGGACTTTCGACATAGAACCTTCTGTTGTTAATTCTAATGATATAAGATTTTTCTATTCGGAACTTGGAGCAAACATTGACTTTGCTATTCAAACTAAAATGCGAGGTACACTTCTCGATTTTGAATTAAAAGACAATAGAATAAGCTACAGAAACTCTGGTGTGGAAGGGAATTTCAGATTTACTGATTTAATTGACCCAAATACACCATTCAAGATTCATTCCGATGCTCATGTGTTGCGAGTCAACTCTTCCGACTTAGAGACTTTGCTTCCTTCTACTTTAAGAGGAGTAATTCCAGAAGAAGTTAAACGCTTAGGAAATGTAACTATACAAGGGAAAAGTAGTATAAGTGATAATGCTATTCAAACTAATGGCACCTGGAATACCAACTTAGGTGTGGTGAAAATGGACTTGAGTTTAAGCGACATTAAAGATTTCGAAAATGCATATTACCATGGGGAAATTGATTTAAGGGAATTCAAAGCAGGGGAATTATTAAACAATAAAAATATTGGAAATATAAGCAGTAAACTTAAGGTAGATGGAAAAGGCACGAAAGCCGAGACTTTAGATACAGATATCAATGCAGAGATTTCCTCATTTATAGTAAACAACTATAACTATACCAACGTTTGGATGGAAGGCGATCTTAAATATCCGTTGTTTAATGGTGTAGCGTCAATAAAAGATCGGAACTTAGATTTAGATTTCAATGGTCTTATCGACATGAGCGATGTTATTAATGAATATGATTTTGAAGCTACTGTAAACTTTTCCGATTTAAATCAATTGGGGTTAGTAAAACGAGATAGTATTGCAGAGTTTACTGGAAAAGTAATCATGGATATGCAAGGTACTAATGTAGATGATGTAGTAGGGGAGTTAAATTTCAAAGAAACCTTCTACCAAACCCATCTGAAGTATTATTATTTTGATGACTTTGCTATATCCTCAACTATTGATAATAAAGAGCGAACCATTGCTATTAATTCACCAGACATAGTAACAGGACAACTCACAGGGAAATTTAAATTAGCTGATTTACCACAATTAATTAAAAATGGAATAGGTAGTATCTATACCAATTATATTCCCGCAGAAGTAACAGAAAATCAGTACATATCCTATGATTTTGAGATACATAATAAAATAGTAGACGTATTTATTCCCCAACTGGAATTAGGAGATAATACTAGATTGAAAGGTGAGGTTTCGTCCGATGAAAAGACATTTAAATTGGATTTTGTATCGCCAGAAATAATGGCATTTAATAATCATATCGAAAAGATAAATCTACAAGTAGATTACGATAATCCAATGCACAACACTTACTTAACCGTAGGTACAATAAATAATAAAATCTATGCTATAAACGGTTTAGAAATCGATAATACTACCAAAAATGATACCCTTGCCATATCGGCTAATTTTAGAGGTGGAAAGGATCAAGGAGACTATTTTGATTTGTCTTTTTATCACACGATAAACCCAAAAGGACAATCGGTGTTTGGCATAAAAAGATCGGGAATATTGTTCGACAATAACTTGTGGTATGTTAACCATGAGAACGACGATAGGAACAGGGTAGTAATGGAAGATAATTTTGATAATATCCGTATAGATTCGTTGGTCTTAAATCATAATGAAGAGTTTATTCGCATGGCTGGTGTGGTTAAAGATTCCACTTATAAAGATGTGCATTTAAACTTTGAAAATGTAAAGCTGAGCCATTTTATTCAAAATGTAGACAGCCTAGAAGTAATGGGTCGAATTAACGGTAACCTTTCTTTAAAACAAGAAAAAGGAAATTATTTCCCTAGTTCTACCATCAAAGTGAATGGCTTGGTGCTAAACCATGTACCTTATGGCGATTTCGCATTGGATATTATAGGAAATGAAGACCTAACCAGGTATGATATAGAAGGCTCATTGATTGATAATAAGAAAAAACATTTTAGTGCCTTGGGTTATATAGATATTTCTGAGGGAAATCCAAATATGAATGTCAATGTGGACTTTGATGCCTTTGACATTGGTGGATTTAGCCCATTTGGTGCCCATGTTGTTAGTAGGCTAAGGGGAATGGCAACAGGCCGTATTCAACTATCAGGAAATCCTGTTGCACCAGAGGTATTGGGAAGATTGTATTTAAAAGAAACTGGAATGTTAATTCCATATTTAAATGTGGATTATAGGTTAGGGGATAATACCGAAGTAGTAGTTAGTAAAAATTCCTGGCAAATTAGAAATGCAAGTATGACCGATACCAAATATCAAAGCCAAGGTGTTTTAAATGCTACGATTACCCACAATAATTTTAAAGATATAAACTTTGATATGCGCATCAATGCCAATGAGATGCTCGTTTTAGATACCACTGAAGAAGAAGATGCCTTGTATTATGGAACTGCTTTTATAAGTGGTTTAGCTTATATTCATGGACCTGCTAAAGAGTTAACCATAGACGTTTCTGCTACTACAGAGAAAAATACCAATTTTACTATTCCTCTGAGTGATGCAGAGTCTATTGGCGACGATTCCTTTATAGTATTTTTATCACCAGAAGAAAAGGAAAAAAGATTAACCGGAGGTACTGTTTCTAAAGATATTAGAGGATTGTCTGTAAACTTTGACTTAGATATTAATAATAATGCAGAAGTTCATGTAGTAGTCGATAAGACTAATAATTCTACGTTACGTGCTCGTGGATTTGGAACGTTATTAATACAACTTAACACCATGGGTAAGTTTAATATGGAAGGGGATTTCCAGGTGATAGATGGTGACTTTGACTTCCGTTATGCAGGTATAATTCAAAAGTTAATTAAGGTAGTTCCAGGTGGATTCATATCGTGGGATGGAAATCCGGAACGCGCCACTATAAACCTACAAACGAAATATGAAACCGATGCGAATCCATCGGTACTATTAGACAACACTTCTATCAACCGTACCATTCCAGTAGAAGTATTAATAGATTTAAGTGGACAACTTACTCAACCAGATTTAGCTTTCGACATTGAGTTCCCTAGAGTGAGTTCATCGGTAAAAAGCGAATTAGAGTATAAACTACAGAATAGGGAGGAACGGGATAAACAAGCCTTATTTTTGATTGCATCGGGTTCGTTTGTAAACGATAATTTCCAAGGAGCAAATGCGTTCTCAGGTACTCTGGCTGATAAAGTTTCTGGTTTGCTAAACGAATTATTTGCTGATAAGGATGGGAAATTTACCGTTGGTTTGGATTATACCCAAGGAAGTAACTTGCCCAATCAAGAAACCGCCGATAGATTCGGAGTAACTTTATCTACTCATATAAACGAACGAATACTGATAAATGGTAAAGTAGGGGTGCCAGTTGGTGGAATATATGAAAATAGTATTGCAGGTGATATAGATGTGCAATGGTTGGTGAATGAAGATGGAAGTTTACGCTTAATTTTCTTTAACCGTCAAGCGGATATCCAGTTTCTTGGAGAGAATCAGATTTTTGAACAAGGCGCTGGTATTTCTTACTCTGTTGACTTTAATACATTTAAAGAGTTAGTAAAAAAGCTATTTAATAAAACGATAGAACTAGAATCTCAAAAAGACCTAGAAGTAACACCAGACGACAACACTTTCCCTATTGAATACTATTTAAACAATAAGGCTAGGTTACCAGAAGATACTTTACAATAGCTTTCCAATAAAAAAGCGTTTACCATAAATGATAAACGCTTTTTATTATTATAAATCTATTATTATTCCTGTGTGACTTTCCTTTTAGAAGGAATCGCTACACAGCTAAACAAGCATTGCTCTTTTATTATATCTGGCACTCCTTCAGGAAGTAGTTTTTCCCAACCTTCAACATCGTTTTCAATCATCTTTAATACTTCTTTGGAGAAGATATGCAGATAATCTTTATTGTAATTTTCTATATCTACAATACGTCCAGAACTTCTAAAGAACTCATATAGTTTTAAAGTGCTATCTTCTAAATAACGCCCCAATAAATCACCATTAATAATTTCATCCGTCTCTTTTATATGCATTGGATATAAATAGACTTTCATGTCTTTAGAAAATAGCTTTCCGGAAGCTTCTAATATTCCACCGCTTAAGTTTCGATAATATTTTTGGTCGAATACCTTAATTAAATTGTTAACACCCATAGCTAAACCAATACGCATCTTGGTAAAGCGAGCAAAATACTCTACAAGTTTATAGTACTCTCTGAAGTTAGACAGTAAAACCGTATATCCCAACGAAGACAATAGCCTGGCGCGATCCATAAAGTCTGCTTCATCTATTTCCCCTTCAGCACTTAAATTAGATAGGGTTATTTCAAAAATCACTTCGGTATTTTTTTCAGATACCCGTTTTTCCTGTAAAAATAGCTCTTCTGCATTTTTGTAGATATCTATTCCAACTTTGGTAATAGGCCTAAAACTTCCACGGAAAGCAAGGATATTTTTCTTGTATAGTTTAGACGCAGGTAGAATGTTATTTCCATCAGGTCCAAACATTACGGCTTCTGTCATCCCGTTTCTAAGTAACACTAAACTCATTAAACGGTTATCTACATTTTCGAACTGTGGTCCAGAAAAGTTTATAGTGTCTATCTCAATACTATCATGATCAATATTATCATACAAGCAACCGATAAGTTTCTTTGGGTCATCGTAATGATAAAAAGCACCATATATTAGGTTTACACCAACCACACCTAATGTATTTTGCTGATGTATAGCTTCATTTTCATGAAAGCGCACATGAAGAATTATCTCATTATACTCTTTTTGATCCGGGTCTAATTGAAAATTAATTCCTACCCAACCATGGCCTTTATATTTTTTAGAAAAATCTATAGTAGCTACGGTATTAGCATATGAGAAAAATAACTTGTTAGGATTTATATCACGAGGAATACGCTCTTCTAATAAGCTCATCTCATGACTTAGCATTTTCTTTAAACGCTCTTCGGTAACATATCTTCCAGATGGTTCTACACCATAGATAGCATCACTAAAACTCTTGTCATAAGCCGACATGGTTTTAGCAATAGTTCCAGAGGCACCTCCTGCACGAAAGAAGTGTCTTACGGTCTCTTGACCTGCGCCTATTTCAGCAAAAGAACCGTAAATATTTTTATTTAAATTAATTCGTAATGCCTTATTGCTAGTAGATGGGATATCTTTATACGGACCATCTGCCAAAAGAGTATTAGTCATAGTGTTATGAGCTTTACTTTGAAATAGCCACAAAGGTACTAAATACAATAGGTAAACAAAAAAATATACTTTACTTTTGCAATTATGAAATCACGAATTAAACTAACTTTTCTTGGAACAGGAACTTCACAAGGGATCCCCGTGATTGCTAGTTCGCATCCCGTATGCCATAGTAGTGATCCACGTGATACTCGTTTGCGGGTTTCTGTTTTGCTAGAATGGAAGGACAGTAAGTATGTTATAGATTGTGGTCCTGATTTTAGATATCAAATGCTACGCGCGAATTGCCAACGTGTAGATGGCGTTCTGTTTACACATGAACACAGTGACCATACCGCAGGAATAGACGATATAAGACCCTATTACTTTAAACAAGGAGTTATGCCGTTCTATGCTCATAAAAGAGTGTTTGAATCCCTTTACCAGAGATTTGCATACATTTTTAAAGAAGGAGAAAAATATCCTGGCGCACCGACTATTGAAGAACATCATATAGATAAGGATCATAGCTTTATAATCGGTGGAAAAACTGTAATTCCAATTGAAGCTTGGCATTATAAAATTCCAGTACTTGGTTTTAGAATAGATGACTTAACCTATTTGACCGATGTAAAAACAATGGACAAAGAGGAAAGAGAAAAGATTAAAGGGTCTAAGGTGCTGGTGGTTAATGCACTACGTGAAACTGAGCACCATTCTCACTTTAATCTAAAAGAAGCTTTGGAGTTTATAGAGGATGTAAATCCCGAACGAGCATATCTTACGCATATTAGTCATTTGCTTGGTTTTCATAAGGAAGTAGAGAAAAAACTTCCAAAAAATGTGTTTTTAGCCTACGATACTTTACAAATTGAAATTTAAAATTTAGAATGAGAGAGAAGATTTACTTATACCTATTGATGTTTGTTACGGTTATATTAGTGTTTTTATATAAATATCAATCGTCAGTTTTTGAGAGACAACATGAAGATAATCAAGCGTTAGAAAGGGTAATAGACCGATTAGAAATTGAGAATAAAGAATTAGAAGCGTCTTATTCTGAAAAAGCATATTTCTCTTTAGAAAAGAATGAAAGTGCCCTTAGCTATATCGAAGAAGTTTATAATACGCGTCCAGACTCTTTGGTTAAAAAAATTGAAAATTATTTTTATGATAAGAATGGGAGAGAGGATAATCCACTTGTACCATATTCGGGAATGGAAGGGACTATGCAAGTGAATAAGGTACAGTTGCTAAATCACAAATGGGTTTTGGCAGATTTTACCGATGGTACTTATTGGGGCGAGATGGTTCTAGAATACTTTTACAATCCTGATGACCAATCTATTGAAGTAGAGTTGCTAAATTCATTTCTATATACGTCAAGATAATTCGCTTAAGTGTTTTATAAAACTATAAAGGTTAGCTTTTTAGGCTAACCTTTATTTATTAATACTATTATTTATACTAGTCTAACCACTTACGGAAATCATAAAAGTTTTGTGGGGCAACACCGTGTCCTACTGGATATTCTTTGTACTCTGCCTTTATTCCCATGGCTTTTAAGGATTCATTTGCATCGCGAGCCCATTGCACAGGAATAATCATATCTGCTGTTCCATGTGATTGGAAAATATCTAAATGAGAATAATCCTTGTTTTCATAACCATCTACTAGCATATCTTTTGCTAGATATCCGCTTAATGCTACTATACGCTTTATTTTTTCTGGATAGCTCAATCCCACAGCTAGGCTAAGAATAGTACCTTGACTAAATCCTAGAAGGGTAATATTTTCAGAATCTAAATTGTATAATTCTATAGCGTTATCAATTGTTTTAACAACAGTTTCTCTAGCTTTTATAGCCTCTTCAATATCATTAAACTTTGTATTATCTGCACTTTCAAAGTGTATTGTATACCATGCATTTCCCATTCCTTGTAAAGACAAAGGAGCTTTTAGTGCTATAATAGCATATTTTTCTGGTAATTCTGGTGCAAAAGAGAACAAGTCATCTTCGTTGCTACCATATCCATGGAGCATGATAATGGCTGGTGCTTTCTCACTAAGATTCGATGGACGATAATTATGTACTAAAGGTAATGTCTGTTTTGTTTGCATAATGTTAAAATAGAAATTAAACTATTTTTGAAAATAATTGTTGAAATTTTTCGCCTAATAAGGGAATGGGTTTGATGCTATTTTGCAATGCTGCAACTAAACCAAATACCCATAATACTACAAATAAAAAATATACTATTAAAGCTAATAATGGACTGGTTATCAAGCAAAGTAAAGCTAATATTAATATTATATAGGTGCCTAAGCTTTGACGTATGTGAAAATTAACGTACTCGTTCTTTTCTTTATTTAGAACTATTGCGATAAACGTTCCTAAAATTGTCATATAGCTTATAATAGCATGATGTCTATATTTCCTTAAATTTTCATTGCTCATTTAATCTAAAAATTTAAACCATTGTTGAAATAGTTGATCCAAATAAGGCACACCTGCCATTTGCTTTAATAATACTCTTACAAAGGACAGAATCCAGGATAAGATAGAAATAAAAAACAGAACTTCATGTAAAACTCCCAATCCCATACTACCAAAAAGTACGCCAATATAGTGTAAGAGTGTAATGCCAAACATGTTTTTAACATGAAAGCCTGCGAAGATATCTCCTTTATTTTTATTTAAAAAGTAAGCTGCAATTAGTCCAAAAGGGGTTAAATAGGCAATGATTGCCACAACTTCTGGTCGTAATGAACTATTTGACAAAGTCTCGTAAGCTTAATTGGTTGTTAGCTATAATTCCGTAAACATTTCCTTTCATAGGTTGACCTAAAAGGGAACTATTGGTTTGACTGCTTAAAATATGCTCTTTTTCAAAACTCCATTCCCCATCTGGTTGAAATAAACTTAAATTAGCAACAGAACCCTCTTTAATAGTTTGCTCCGGAATGCCAAACACTTTTTTCAGGCCGTTTAGATAAGTAACAGCTCTTTCAGTTCCTACTAATTTATTTAAAGCCGGAAATGCACTCTCCATCCCGATACTTCCATAGAGCGCTTGTTCGAACTCCACTTTCTTTTCTTCGATGGTAAGTGGTCTATGGTCACATGTCACACCATCAATAATACCATTGGCTAAACCGTCTAATAAGGCTTGTCTATCCTCAGCTAAACGAATTGGAGGTAGAATTTTATATCGTGTATCAAAGCTATCTAATACTGAGTCGGTTAAAAGTAAATGTGTGATATTCACGCTACAGCTAATTTGAAGGCCTGAAGCTTTAGCCTGTTTAATCATTTCTACAGATTCTGCCGTTGAAATGGTTGGGATATGTAAACGTCCTCCTGTATATTTTAAAATAGCTATATCTCTTGCTATTTGTAAGGTTTCTGAAAGCGAAGGCATGCCTTTTAAACCTAACATGGTACTTGTAACTCCTTCGTTTACAACGGCTTTTGCAGCGATAGACTTGTCCATAGGAAAAGACTGTATCAAGCCATTAAAACTTTGTGTGTATTGCAAGGCTAGTTTAAGTAGGTTAGCATTTTCTATAGGTTTCTGATAATCGTAAAAAGCAATTGCTCCTTCGCAATGCATATCGTATAATTCTGTCAGGTCTTCGCCTTTAGCATCTATACTCATTGCACCAACTGGATGCAGGCTTACCGCATGTTCTTTAGCACGGCTTCGTAAATATTGAATGCTTGCTTGCGACTGTACTATAGGCTTGCTAGTTGGATTTAACGCTATATGAGTAAATCCGCTTTTTGCAGCAACCTCCAAACCATTATCTATAGTTTCTCGATCTTCGTAGCCAGGCTCTCCAAAAGATATACTGCTGTCGAACCATCCCATGGAAACATGTAAATTTTCAAGGGATACAGTTTTATTAGTCTTTACATTGATTGAATCTGCAATGGATTCTATAACTCCATTGTTTATTAATATATCTTTTTTTGAAAGATGGTGTTCCGAAGTGGAATCTATTATGGTGGCAGATTTCAGAAGTATTTTCATCGGTAATATTTAAGCAGTAATATTTCTATTCCCAAAAATAGTAGGGCAAAAATAACAAACCATTTCCACAATGTATGGGAATCCTCGTCTAAACTTTGTTCTATATTGGGAAGCTCTAGGCTCGTTGTGTGCAACACAGTACTCCAACTAGAAAGATCTGGATAATGGATTTCTTTATTTAAATTCGGATAATTATAACTAATCCAATCTAAGGTTGTTTCATCTAAAGTAATCTGATAATTCCCATCTTTTAATGGACGATCGGTAGTGGTAATCCAAATACCATTTTGTTTATGTTCTTGAATCGGTATAAAGCTATCCTCAACATCAGTAATATGTACTATATCTTGAGTAATAAACTCCCCAGGAATAGCAAAAGTAGAGCTTTCGCCTATAAGCTGGTATATTTGCTTCTGTGGTTGACTTTGCATTGCTATATTGTACAATGTAGGTACAATAAGCGGCGATTTTATAAAGTTGGTGTTTTCTTCTGTTAAGGATGCAGTGAATAAAAATACCGATCCTGCTTGTGTCAAAAATGCTTCTTCAGAATCATAGGATAGAATAGGGGAACCGTTGTTTTGCAGTCCAAAATACTGTTTTATATATGGGTTTTGGAAATTTTCTACTCTGCGTTCAAATACTCCTTGTAGCATAGGATGATCGTAATGAATGGTAGACAATCTACGCTGATGTGCTTTCTTTATAGTAAATTTCGGAGCATCTAACCTTTGCAGTAGTGTATTGTAGCTTTCAATATGCATTGTTTCTGGGGGTAGTAGCAGTACAAATGATCCGTTTGCTACACTATTTTCAATTAAGCTTGAAAGTTGGGTGGTTAATCGATCTAAATTATAAAGAATTATAAGATCTGCTTCAGCGAGTCCACTTAAATCATTAGTATTTTCATCTAAGCTTTCTAATTGAAACTCCTTGGATTCAAAAACCTTTAAGAAACTGTTTTCCCCAGTTCCCAATGCTTTTACTTTTATGGGTTGTTGTGGCATCAGGCTAAAGTACTTCTTATTGTCGAACGCAATGTATGGATCCTCAATCTGTATTCTTCCTTTTTTTATAATCTCATCAGGTACTGTAAAACTAAGTTTTTCTAAAAGAGAATCGGATAGTTGAACTTTTTGCCTTCCTAATATATCATCGCCATTATATAAAGATACGGTGGTTTCGGTGTCTTCGCCTTTATGATAGATTTCAACTGTTATTTCCGATGTTTCTGTATTTCTATACAACGTATCTATACTAGTGTTCTGAAATTTATCTGGTTGAATAGAATAAGCCTTTACTGCTATCTTATTAAAGTCATTTAAATCGGTTTCTGTAAACCTATGAAAATCAGAAATCCATAAAAGCTCAAAATTTTTATCCGGATATCGATTTGCTAATTGCTCTACTTGTAGTTGAATTTCATTGGGCGAACGCTTTATTGGGGATATGCTTAACTCTTTAACTGTTTCTATAAATTGCTGTGGACTTTGATCGTAATATACATCGGTGTTAGTAAACCAACTTATTTGCGAGGGAGTATTTTCTAATGTTTGAAACTCTGTTTTAATACGATGAAGCAGATTTGTTTTACCAATAGTTGCATCCATACTTAGGTAATTATCAAGGTATAGAATAACTTCCTTATCTTCTATTGTTTCTTCGTTTTTAGGAAAAAACGGTTGTGCAAAAGCAAA
>DATGSX010000033.1:0-2580 GCA_035302145.1 Flavobacteriaceae bacterium
CTTGGACCTCTTACCGTTCTACATATACCGCTTACTTGTTGGTAGGCTTTTCTGAAAATGTCCCAGGTTCTTTCTAGTGGTAATTCAAAATGTGCTTTGGCACCGGTATCTCGTTCTACAAACATATAGTACGGAATCATCCCCATGTTTACTTGCTCACGCCACATGCGAGCCCAAACATCTGGACAGTCATTTATATGGCGTACCAACGGCGACTGTGTTCTAATTTGTGCGCCAGTTGAAAGGATTCGCTTTGTTGCTTCTTTTACCACCTTGGTGCTTAACTCTACCGGATGGTTGAAATGCGCCATAAAAGCTAAGTTTAAACCACTGTCTACAATCTCTTTAAATAGATCAATAAATTTATCTGAATCCTTATCGGTAGTGTATTTATACGGCCAGAAACTCAAGGATTTTGTTCCAATTCTTATGGTTTGCAAATTGGTTTTATGATGGTTTTCTAAAATGGGATCGATATACTGTCTAAAAACTCTATATCCCATAATCATAGGATCACCACCGGTAAATAGAATATCGGTTACCTCTTTGTGCTTTTCAAGATAATCTATGAGCAAGTCGGTTTCTTTCATGGCAAACTTCAATCCATCCATGCCAACAAACTGTGGCCACCTAAAACAAAAACTGCAATAGCTATGACAGGTTTGTCCAGCGGTAGGGAAAAACAATACGGTTTCTCGGTATTTATGCTGTATTCCTGGCAACACGTTGCCGTTAAGTTCTGGCATATTCATCTCCATTTGAGCAGCTGGATGCGGATTGAGTTTCTCCCGAATTTTATTGGCCACTTCTCGTAGCTCCATCCTTTTGTCTGTAGTGTTAAGCGCTTGTTCCATGGTGTGGAAGTCTTCTGGCTCTAACATGCCTTTTTGTGGAAAGGTTAAATGGAAAATTGGATCGTTCTTGTAGTTATCCCAATCGATAAGCTCATCGATAACGTAGTTATTCACTTTAAATGGAAGAACGTTTCCTACTACTTCAATGGTTCTTTTATCTTCCTCTGTCAAGTTTTCTATTTGAGGAATACGTCTGAAATTGCGGACCGAAAAAGCCCTGTATTTAATCGTTTTGGTATTCGTTTCTCCTTCTGTCATAATGCAAGTATTTTTGATGTTAAACTTATTTTATAAGCGATGTTTTTAATGGTTAAACTAAGCTATGTCCAAGGTTTAGAAACCGTAGAATAGAAATGTAGCAGTTTGTTGTACTACTTTGTAAAGTGCCTCGAGTAGTGTAGGAAACTTGTGTAGCTACACTTTCATTTGATTTTGTTTGCGGGTCTATTTAGTACATCTCCCTTGGTAGAATATTTGCTAGATGCGATTTTTAAGAAACAGGCCGAAACCGAAAACTTACACTTTAACATGTAAGGCTATCTAGATGCAAAAAACATGTAAACTCACAATTCTACAAATAGAGAGGTAATGCTACTGATAAGCTGTGTGCGTTTCTTTTATTAAACGAACACAATAAGAAAAACTAAGAGTTTCTTGAATGCATATTTAGAATGCAATCGAGAAAACAAGACGTTAACTCGCAATAAATTCTGTGGTTTACTGAGTTAAGTATAAGTAAATTTTAATAGATAAAAAAATATGCTAATGCTATAGTGCTTTGTTTATAAGAATATTAGCTGGAGTTATCCTTTATAACACACAGTTGTAAAAATCGTTTTAGTTAGATGTTTTATCTTAAACAATCCGTTATATAAGGCTCAGCTCTATGGGTTTTAGGTTAATTGTGGGTGTTGTACTTCTAACTATCGATTTAATCATAAGTTTTCGTCCTATCTATAAATTACTTGGTCTAATTTGTATCTTTGTGCCGCTGATTTAAAAATTATTTATGTTTCGTTGGTTTTTAGCCTTTTTAGGATTTATTATATATCGTTTTCCAGGTGGCATTATTGGTTTCCTTATAGGCTATTATATAGATCAGATTCAAATTACCACTACTCGTACCAATCCGCTAAGGAGTCAGGTTTCGCCTGCCGATTTTGAGTTAAACTTATTGTCTTTGGCCTCTGTAGTTATTAAGGCCGATGGGAATGTAAGCAGGAAAGAGTTGGATTATGTGCGCATGTACTTCGTGCAAGCCTATGGAAAAGATAGAGCCAATGCTACTTTTAGAACCTTTAATGAGGAGATAAAAAAACGCGAAGTAAATATTCAAAAGATTAGTGACTATCTTCGTCCACGCACCCGATACGAAGCTCGATTACAAATAGTACACTTCCTGTTTAGTGTAGCCGATGCCGATGGGTATGTGTCGCCACTAGAAGTAGATAAAATTAGATCTATAGCTAATTATCTTTCTATACGTCTTGCTGACTTTGAAAGTATTAAAG
Organism: Flavobacteriaceae bacterium; assembly: GCA_035302145.1. Taxonomy (GTDB): domain Bacteria; phylum Bacteroidota; class Bacteroidia; order Flavobacteriales; family Flavobacteriaceae; genus JAJYTI01. The sequence continues at coordinate 2,366 of DATGSX010000033.1, forward strand.
CGATGTTCTTTAAGTCGGTCGATAGTGCTTATACTATTTTAGAGATTGACAAATCCGCCACCGATAACGAGGTAAAAGCAGCTTATAGAACTATGGTTAAGAAATACCATCCAGATAAACTACAGCACATGGACGAAGCTTACCAAAAAGGCGCCGAAGCAAAGTTTAGAAAAGTACAAGAAGCCTACGAACAAATTCAGAAGGAGCGTGGGATG
>DATGSX010000034.1:0-33752 GCA_035302145.1 Flavobacteriaceae bacterium
AGAATTGGGTTTTCTATAATTTCTCCACCACCAGCTGTAGTCTTCTGTGGCTTAGCCATTAGACCTCTCATTCCAGTTAACTGACGAATTTGCTCTTTACTACCTCGTGCACCAGAATCAAGCATCATGTATACCGAGTTAAATCCTTGCATATCCTCACGGATTCTTTTCATAGATAACTCTGTAAGCTCTGCGTTTGTAGCAGTCCAAACATCAATAACTTGGTTATAACGCTCATTAAAGGTAATAAGACCCATGTTATAGTTATCCATAATACCATCTACCTGAGCATTTGCTTCTGCAATCATCGCAGGCTTTTCCTCTGGAATAATTATATCACCTAAGCTAAAGGATAATCCACCTTCGAATGCGAACTTATAACCTAAGTCCTTTATCTCGTCTAGGAATTCTCCTGTAGTTGGAACGTCAGTTTTCTGAAGTACTTCACCAATGATATCACGTAATGCTCTCTTATTAAGAACCGTGTTGATAAATCCGGCTTTTTCAGGAACTACTTCATTAAACAATACACGTCCTACGGTAGTTTCAACTATTTGAGGAACTAATTCTCCTTCTTCGTTGAAGTCTTGAACACGTACTTTTATCGTTGCGTTTAACTCAACTTGTTTTTCGTTATATGCGATAATCACCTCTTCTGGAGAGTAGAAAGTAAGACCTTCGCCTTTTACTTTATGCTCTGGTGTAGAAACACGTGATTTTGTCATATAATACAATCCAAGAACCATATCTTGCGACGGAACCGCAATAGGCGATCCGTTTGCTGGGTTAAGGATATTATGAGAAGCTAACATAAGTAATTGTGCTTCTAATATAGCCTCTGGTCCTAATGGAAGGTGAACTGCCATCTGGTCTCCATCGAAGTCAGCGTTAAATGCCGTACATGCTAATGGGTGTAACTGAATAGCTTTACCTTCAATTAATTTAGGTTGGAATGCTTGTATACCCAATCTGTGTAGGGTTGGAGCACGGTTTAATAGTACCGGATGTCCTTTTAATACATTCTCTAAAATATCCCAAACTACTGGTTCTTTTTTGTCTATAATCTTCTTAGCAGATTTAACTGTCTTAACGATTCCTCGCTCAATAAGTTTACGAACGATGAAAGGTTTATAAAGCTCAGAAGCCATTTCTTTAGGAATACCACACTCGTAAAGTTTAAGCTCTGGACCAACGACAATTACCGAACGAGCAGAATAATCTACACGTTTACCTAATAAGTTCTGACGGAATCTTCCTTGTTTTCCTTTCAGGGAATCTGATAGAGATTTTAATGGACGGTTAGATGCCGTAGTTACTGCTGATGATCTTCTTGTATTATCGAATAGAGAGTCAACTGCCTCTTGCAACATACGTTTTTCGTTACGTAAAATTACTTCTGGCGCTTTAATCTCCATCAAACGCTTTAATCTGTTATTACGAATAATAACACGACGATATAAATCGTTTAGATCGGAAGTTGCAAATCTACCACCATCTAATGGTACTAGAGGACGTAATTCTGGTGGAGTAATTGGTATTACCTTCATTATCATCCACTCAGGTAAGTTTTCTCTACGTGTATTTGCGTCTCTAATTGCCTCAACAACTTGAAGTCTCTTTAGAGCTTCAGTTTTTCTTTGCTTCGAGGTTTCGTTATTTGCTTTATGACGTAAATCATAAGACAACTCGTCTAAATCGATACGCTTTAATAGGTCTATTAAACACTCAGCACCCATTTTAGCGATAAACTTATTTGGATCATCATCATCCAAATACATATTTTCTTGTGGTAAAGAATCTAGAATATCTAAATACTCTTCTTCCATCAAGAAGTCCATTTTCTTTACCGGCTCACCATCTTCGTGCTTTGCAATTCCAGGTTGAATTACAACATAGCGTTCATAATAGATGATCATGTCAAGTTTCTTGGATGGCAAACCAAGAATATAACCTAATTTATTAGGCAAACTTCTGAAGTACCAGATATGTGCAACAGGAACAACAAGATTAATATGTCCTACGCGCTCTCTTCGCACTCTTTTCTCGGTAACTTCTACACCACAACGATCACAAACAATTCCTCTATATCGAATTCTTTTATACTTACCACAGGCACATTCGTAGTCCTTAACAGGTCCAAATATGCGCTCACAGAAAAGTCCGTCACGCTCAGGTTTATGCGTACGGTAATTTATTGTTTCTGGTTTTAGCACCTCACCTCTAGACTTTGCCAAAATAGTCTCTGGGGATGCTAATCCTATAGAAATCTTATTGAATTTCTGTCCTGTGTTTTCTTTATTTCTTGCCATAATGCTTGTATGTACTATACTTTATTGAATATTTTGATGTAGCCCTTACTTCCTGCTACTTTAATAATTTCTCCTTGCTAGAAAACAAATCCAGCAAGGAGAATTACATTATTCCTCGAGTCGGATATCTAATCCAAGACCCTTAAGTTCATGCATCAATACGTTGAAAGACTCCGGTAAACCAGGTTGTGGCATCGTATCTCCTTTAACGATTGCTTCATAGGTTTTCGCTCTACCAATAACGTCATCAGATTTAACGGTTAGTAGTTCTTGTAGTGCGCTAGATGCTCCATATGCTTCTAATGCCCATACCTCCATCTCACCAAATCGCTGACCACCAAATTGTGCTTTACCACCTAATGGTTGTTGTGTAATTAGAGAGTAAGGTCCAATAGAACGCGAGTGCATCTTGTCCTCAATCATATGTCCTAACTTCATCATATAAATTACTCCAACAGTAGCTGGTTGATCAAATTTCTCGCCTGTCCCTCCGTCAAATAATGCTGTATTACCGTATCTTGGTATACCTGCTTCGTCGGTTAGTTCATTGATATGATCAATAGTAGCTCCGTCAAAAATAGGCGTTGCAAATTTACGGCCTAATTTTTCACCAGCCCAACCTAATACAGTCTCGTAAATCTGACCAATATTCATTCGCGACGGTACTCCTAATGGGTTTAGTACAATATCAACAGGAGTTCCATCTTCTAGGAACGGCATGTCTTCTTCTCGTACAATTTTAGCTACTACACCTTTGTTACCATGTCGTCCAGCCATCTTATCTCCTACTTTTAGTTTACGCTTTTTAGCAACATAAACCTTGGCAAGTTTTAAGACACCTGCTGGTAATTCATCTCCAACTGATATAGTAAACTTCTCTCTTCGAAGTGCACCTTGTAAATCATTTTCTTTTATACGATAGTTGTGCAATAAATCAGCAACCATAGCATTCAAGTCCTCATCTGTAGTCCACACACCTTGTGTTAAGTGTACGTAATCGTGTACGCTACTTAACATACGTAGAGTATACTTCTTGCCTTTAGGGAAGATTACTTCGCCTAGTTCATTAGTAACTCCTTGTGCTGTTCTACCACCAAGGATAGCGAACAGTTTCTCAACAAGCTGATCATGTAAGCTAGTAAATTTAGCTTCGAATCTTGCTTCTAGTTCCGCAATATCCTCTTTATCTTTTGCACGCTTACGCTTATCTTTTACTGCTTTAGTGAAAAGCTTCTTGTCAATAACTACTCCATGTAAAGAAGGTGAAGCTTTCAACGACGCATCTTTAACATCGCCAGCTTTATCTCCAAAAATAGCTCGTAGTAATTTTTCTTCTGGTGTAGGATCGCTTTCTCCTTTTGGTGTAATCTTACCGATTAATATATCACCTGGATTTACTTCTGCACCAATACGAATCATTCCGTACTCATCTAAATCTTTGGTTGCTTCTTCTGAAACGTTAGGAATGTCGTTAGTTAACTCTTCGTTACCTAGCTTAGTATCTCTCACTTCCATAGCGAACTCATCGATATGAATTGAAGTGAAAATATCTTCGCGTACAACTCTTTCAGAAATTACGATAGCATCCTCAAAGTTATATCCTTTCCAAGGCATAAACGCTATTTTTAGGTTACGCCCTAAAGCAAGCTCACCTTTTTCTGTAGCATATCCTTGACAAAGAACTTGTCCCTTTGTAACTCTATCTCCTTTACTTACAATAGGTCTTAGGTTGATAGCAGTACTTTGGTTAGTTTTTCTAAACTTGATAAGCTTATAGGTCTTACTATCCTCTTCAAAGCTTACCATTCTTTCTTCCTCGGTTCTATCGTATTTTATGGTAATTTCATTTGCATCAACATACTCTACAACACCATCTCCCTCAGCATTTATAAGCACTCTAGAGTCTGTAGCAACTTGACGCTCTAATCCTGTTCCAACAATTGGCGATTCTGCAATTAATAATGGAACTGCCTGACGCATCATGTTAGATCCCATCAAAGCACGGTTAGCATCATCGTGTTCTAAGAATGGAATTAATGAGGCTGAAATAGAAGCAATTTGATTAGGCGCAACGTCTGCATAATCTACTTCTTCTGGGCTTACTAATGGGAAGTCTCCTTCCTCTCTAGCAATTACCTTATCACCTTTTATTGTTCCGTTAGCTTCTTGATCGATATTTGCTTGAACAATCAACTTCTCTTCTTCTTCCTCAGCAGATAAGTAGAATGGTTCAGATTCTAAATCAATCTTTCCATCCACTACATTTCTATAAGGTGTCTCTATAAAACCAAGGCTATTTACCTTAGCAAATACAGATAGTGAAGAAATTAGTCCAATGTTAGGTCCTTCTGGTGTTTCAATCGGACATAATCTACCATAGTGTGTATAGTGTACGTCACGAACCTCAAATCCTGCTCGTTCTCTTGATAAACCTCCAGGCCCTAGTGCAGATAGTCGGCGCTTATGCGTAATTTCAGCCAATGGGTTGGTTTGATCCATAAACTGAGACAACTGGTTCGTACCAAAGAAGGAATTGATTACCGATGATAATGTTTTAGCATTAATCAAATCGATAGGTGTAAACACCTCGTTATCTCTAACATTCATTCGTTCTCTAATAGTACGTGCCATACGTGCTAAACCTACACCAAACTGTTGTGATAATTGTTCTCCTACAGTACGTACACGACGGTTAGATAGGTGATCAATATCGTCAATTTCAGCTTTAGCGTTAATTAGTTCAATCAAGTACTTAACGATAGTAATAATATCGTCTTTACTTAGTACAAGTTGATCCATCGGTACATCTAGACCGAGTTTTTTATTCATTCTATAACGTCCTACCTCACCAAGGTTATATCTAGACTCACTAAAGAATAAAGTTTCTATTATTCCTCGTGCAGTCTCCTCGTCTGGCGGCTCGGCATTACGTAATTGTCTATATACATGTTCTACTGCTTCTTTTTCAGAGTTAGTAGGGTCTTTTTGTAGTGTATTGTGGATGATTGCATAATCGGTTTGCTGGTTTTCCTCTTTATGCAATAATATTGTTTTCGCACCAGAATCAACTATTTCATCAATATGATGAGCCTCTAGTACAGTATCTCTATCTAATACTATTTCGTTTCTTTCAATGGAAATTACTTCTCCTGTATCTTCGTCAACGAAATCTTCGTGCCATGTTTTAAGTACACGTGCAGCTAGTTTTCTGCCAAGTACTTTTTTAAGTCCAGTTTTGGTTGCTTTTACCTCTTCGGCAAGATCAAATATCTCAAGTATATCCTTGTCACTTTCGTAACCTATAGCACGGAATAGGGTAGTAACTGGTAATTTTTTCTTTCTATCGATATACGCGTACATTACGCTATTAATATCGGTAGCAAATTCAATCCACGATCCTTTAAAAGGAATTACTCTTGCGGAATATAATTTTGTTCCATTTGCATGAAAAGATTGCCCGAAGAAAACTCCAGGAGAACGGTGTAGCTGTGATACTACGATTCGTTCAGCTCCGTTTATAACAAACGTACCACTTGGCGTCATGTATGGAATAGTTCCAAGAAACACATCTTGTACGATTGTCTCAAAATCCTCATGTTCTGGATCGTGACAAGATAGTTTTAATCGCGCTTTTAATGGAACGCTATAGGTCAGGCCTCTTTCAATACATTCTTGTATAGAGTAGCGTGATGGATCTATAAAGTAATCTAAAAACTCAAGCTCAAATTGGTTTCTAGTATCGGTAATTGGAAAATTTTCCAAAAACGTATTATATAGACCTTCTTTGGTTCTTGCTTCTGACTTCGTTTCCAGCTGGAAAAAGTCCTGAAAGGATTTAATCTGTATATCCAGGAAGTCTGGATACGCTGGAATGTTCTGTAGAGAAGAAAAACTCAATCTTTCAGTATGCATTTCTGACATATATGGAAGGTATTAATAATTATTAAAAACGATTGGAACGTATATAAAACAACTTATATCTCATATACGCAAAATGGTTTAGGTCTATCCTTCTATGAATCTAGAAGGAAGACCTAAACCTTTATTAGTGGATTAGGGGTGTCTTATTTAAGTTCAACCTCTGCTCCAGCTTCTTCAAGTTGTGTTTTAACTGCTTCTGCTTCATCTTTTGCAACTCCTTCTTTGATTGGTGAAGGTGCGTTATCAACAAGATCCTTAGCATCTTTAAGACCAACTCCTGTTATTTCTCTTACTAGTTTTACAACTGCAAGCTTAGATGATCCAGCTGCTTTAAGAATTACGTCGAATTCTGTTTGCTCGTCTGCTGCATCGTCACCACCAGCTGCTCCACCAGCTACTGCTACTGCTGCTGCTGCAGGCTCAATACCATACTCTTCTTTAAGTATATCAGCTAATTCATTAACCTCTTTTACTGTAAGGTTTACTAATTGTTCTGCGAAATCTTTTAAATCTGCCATTTTTCTATCGTTTTTAGTAATTGTGTATATTAATTTTTATTAGTGCTTATTCTTTTCTTTCGGATAAGGTTTTTACAATACCTGCAAGTTTACCGCCACCTGATTGAAGTGCTGAAATAACATTCTTAGCTGGTGATTGTAATAATCCAATAATATCTCCAAGTAACTCTTCCTTAGATTTGATATTAACTAAGGTGTCAAGGTTTTCATCTCCTACATATATAGCTTCTTCAATATAAGCTCCTTTAAGTAGTGGTAGTTCACCTTTTGACTTTTTGCGGAATTCTTGGATTATTTTTGCTGGTGCATTTCCTGTTTCTGAAAGCATTATGGATGTGCTACCTTTTAGAACTTCAGACAGATTGCCTAACTCTTTATCGGTTTGCTCCATTGCTTTATCTAACAAGGTGTTCTTTACCATTGTTAGACTAACGTTTGCTTTATGACAGGCTCTACGCAATTTTGTGGTATCCTCTGCATTTAATCCAGAGATATCTGCCAAGTAGATAACTTGATTATCGTTAAGCTGGGCAGTCAAATCTTCTATTACCTGTGATTTTTGTTTTCTAGTCTTCATATTCTATAAATGTTACTGCTCCGTAAATCTTTTCGTATCAATTTGTACACTTGGACTCATTGTAGAGGACATATAAATACTAGTGATATAAACTCCACGTGCCGTTTGAGGCTTCAAACGTACAAGTGTATTTATAAGCTCTAAAGCGTTCTCTTTAATTTTGTCTGCATCAAAAGATACTTTTCCAATTGCCGCATGTACAATACTAGTTTTGTCAACTCTAAAGTCAATCTTTCCAGCTTTAACATCCGACACTGCTTTTCCAACATCCATAGTTACAGTACCAGTTTTTGGGTTAGGCATCAAACCTCTTGGACCTAACATACGTCCTAGCGGTCCTAGCTTACCCATAACAGCAGGCATGGTTACGATAACATCTACATCTGTCCAACCATCTCTTATTTTATCAAGATACTCGTCTAGACCTACATAGTCTGCTCCGGCTTGCTTAGCTTCCTCCTCTTTATCTGGTGTTACTAATGCTAATACTTTAACATCTTTACCAGTTCCGTGTGGAAGTGTTACTACCCCACGAACCATCTGATCAGCTTTACGTGGATCGACGTTCAAGCGTACAGCGATGTCTACACTAGCATCAAAATTCAGATCAGTAATTTCTTTTATTATCTTAGACGCTTCAGCAATCGTATACATTTTATTTCTGTCTACTTTGCTTAAAGCTTCTTTGCGTTTTTTAGTTACTCTAGCCATTTTATAATTCTTTTTTCTAGATTAAAAAGGTCGAGTGCCTCTGATTCTTATTCCCATAGAGCGGGCAGTTCCGGCTACTAATTTCATAGCAGACTCTACGGTAAATGCATTAAGGTCTGGCATCTTGTCTTCTGCAATTGCTTTCACATCATCCCAAGTAACCGAACCAACTCTATTGGTTAGTGGTTCTCCTGAGCCTTTCTTTAGTTTAGCAGCTTCTAACAATTGTACTGAGGCAGGTGTAGTTTTAACGATAAAGTCAAAAGACTTATCCTTATAAACCGTAATATCTACCGGCAATACCTTTCCTTGTTTATCTTGAGTTCTAGCGTTAAACTGCTTACAGAACTCCATAATGTTAACACCAGCAGCTCCTAATGCAGGACCGACCGGAGGCGATGGATTCGCAGCTCCGCCACGGACTTGTAGTTTTACTACTTTGTCTATTTCTTTAGCCATTTCTTTTTTTGATTTGTGAATTTCTTGTCGGTGGAAGCCCTTACGAAATCTAAATTATTTGAGTGTAACAATTATACTTTTTTAACCTGAGTGTAGTTAAGCTCTAATGGTGATCTTCTTTCGAAAATTTTCACCATAATTTCCAGCTTACGTCTTTCCTCATTTATCTTTTCTATAGTACCTGTAAAGTCTCTAAACGGTCCGTCGGTAACTACCACGGTTTCGCCAACAGTAAACGGTATACTTACTGTTTCGTCCTTTACGGCTAGTTCGTCTACTTTTCCTAACATACGATTTACCTCGCTTTCTCTAAGTGGAACTGGATCTCCGCCTACTGTCTCGCCTAGGAAACCGATAACACCATTAATAGACTTTATTATATGTGGAATTTCGCCAGTAAGATGTGCTTGTATCATAACATAGCCAGGGAAGTATACGCGATCTCTGGTAATCTTTTTACCATTTCGCTCTACCACAACTTTCTCGGTAGGTACAAGTACTTGCTCAATGTAGTCTTCTAAATTGTAGCGAGTAACCTCATATTCTATGTTAGATTTTATTTTATTCTCCTGTCCGCTAATGGAACGTATAACGTACCATTTCTTCAAACTCTGCGTTGAATCTCCCATCTCTTTTTACTAACCCTTAATCCATTCAAAATAAAACCCTATAATCTTACTGAATACAGAGTCAACACCCCATACAGCTAAAGCTAAAACAACTGAAAACACAATCACAACAATTGTTAAACGCTGTGCCTCAGGCCAAGTTGGCCAAGTTACATGTGACTTAAGTTCTTTAAAAGAAGCACTTACATACTCTATCATACCGTTTTAATTTTTAGCCTTAATCAGCAGCCCTTAACTTTGATAATACTTCTTTACAAAATATATATCACTGTAAGTTTTTACCAGGCTCCTATAGAATTCTTTTATGTTATCTAACAAATTTTGCTGTATAGCGATTCCTGCGTTATACAGCAACTTTTTGCACGGGTTGGAAGACTCGAACTCCCGACACCTGGTTTTGGAGACCAGTGCTCTACCAACTGAGCTAAACCCGTTTATAAAATTCAGGGATGATATTATCCATCCCTGAATTTATATTTCAATCTTTATAGTATTTCAGTTACCTGACCTGCACCTACTGTTCTACCTCCTTCACGGATAGCGAAGCGAAGCCCAACATTCAATGCTACTGGCTGAATCAACTCAACATTAATTGTTAAGTTATCACCCGGCATAACCATTTCTACGTTTTCTGGCAATGTAATAGTACCAGTTACGTCTGTAGTACGCACGTAGAACTGTGGACGGTAATTGTTGTGGAATGGTGTGTGACGACCACCCTCTTCTTTCTTAAGGATATAAACCTCAGCTTTGAACTTATCGTGTGGCGTAATTGATCCCGGCGCACAGATAACCATACCTCTAGAAATATCTGAACCTTCAATACCTCTCAATAGTAGACCAACGTTATCACCAGCCTCACCTCTATCAAGTATCTTACGGAACATCTCTACTCCAGTAATAGTTGAAGTTAACTTATCAGCACCCATACCAATGATATCTACTGCATCTCCAGTGTTTGCAACACCAGTCTCAATACGACCAGTTGCTACAGTACCACGACCAGTAATTGAGAATACATCCTCAACTGGCATTAGGAATGGCTTATCAACTTCTCTTTCTGGCAATTCAATCCAAGAATCTACAGCCTCCATCAACTCTAAGATAGATTTTGCATACTTCTCTTCACCATTAAGAGCACCCAAAGCAGATCCTTGTATTACTGGCGTATTATCACCATCATACTCGTAGAAATCAAGTAACTCACGGATTTCCATCTCAACAAGCTCTATTAGCTCCTCATCGTCTACTAGATCAACTTTGTTCATAAACACAACCATTCTAGGAATACCAACCTGGCGTCCTAATAGGATATGCTCACGAGTCTGTGGCATCGGACCATCCGTAGCAGCAACAACAAGAATAGCACCATCCATTTGTGCAGCACCAGTAACCATGTTCTTTACATAGTCGGCGTGACCTGGACAGTCAACGTGTGCGTAGTGACGATTTTCAGTCTCGTACTCTACGTGTGATGAGTTAATAGTAATTCCTCTTTCTTTCTCCTCTGGAGCATTATCAATCTGCTCATAGCTTCTATGCTCAGAAAAACCAGCATCCGCTAATACTTTAGTTATAGCGGCAGTAGTAGTTGTTTTACCGTGGTCAACGTGTCCAATGGTACCTACGTTAAGGTGCGGCTTGGATCTATCGAATGTTTCTTTTGCCATGTCGTATTAATTTTAATCTTAGTTATATATTAGTGTTCAATTGTATGTAAACTAAATGAGCCAATGATGGGAATTGAACCCATGACCTCTTCCTTACCAAGGAAGCACTCTACCCCTGAGCTACATCGGCTTTTTTCGGAAAGTACTTTATTTCAAATTCCCTTCTTCCTGCAACCAAAAAAAGACACGTCTACATGTGTCTTTGGCTATTCAGAAGGATCTTTGAACCTTACCAATCATCCAAAGCTAAATTTCAATATTAAATTAAACAGCTCGGAAATATTTTGAGCGGGAGACCGGGTTCGAACCGGCGACATTCAGCTTGGAAGGCTGACGCTCTACCAACTGAGCTACTCCCGCATTATTAACTATTATCTAAATTTATTTTTTTGGACTACAAATGTACTTAAAATATTTTAAAGCACAACACAATCTACTTAAAAATTTTATTTAGACTGTGGGTAGAGTAGGATTCGAACCTACGTACTCTCACGAGAGCAGATTTACAGTCTGCCGCCTTTAGCCACTCGGCCATCTACCCCAAAATATTATTTTAAAGAACCAACCTGAGATACTCCTCAGATTCATTAACGCCTGCAAAACTAATATTTTATTTTCAATCCTGCAAACTTTTTATTTGAGCCGATAGAGGGACTCGAACCCACGACCTGCTGATTACAAATCAGCTGCTCTAGCCAACTGAGCTATATCGGCATTATTTTAAAAAAACTCCGAAACATTTATCTCTGGTTAAAGAGCGAATACTTTCGTTGTTTCTTCTGGTTGGCAAATATATAGCAAAAAACATTACCACCAAACTATCTTGCACTAATCTTTCTTTTATTTTCAAATCTTTTACTCAAATCTAATTTACCGCAAAATCTAAACTTCAACCAGATTATTAATTATCAATTACTTACGAATAGATCCTATCCATTTTAGACTCGAAAACAAGCAAATGTTAAAGTTTAGTTATTTTTATTTCTAGGATGTGCTGCATTGTAAACACGTTTTAATTTCTTCATACTATTATGTGTATAAACTTGGGTTGAAGCAAGCGAAGCATGCCCTAACAATTCTTTTATTGTCATAAGATCTGCTCCTTCATCTAACAAATGTGTTGCAAAAGTATGTCTTATTATATGTGGACTTTTAGTTTGTTTAGCAGAAACCTTGTCGAAAGTTTCTTTTATCACTCTATATACCAAGCTAGGGTAAATTGGTTTTCCATTTTCGGTAAGCAGTAAATTAGTAACATTTTCTGCGTTTGGTATTTCTACTCGTAATTTTAAATAGTCTTCTATTAGCTCTATGCACCAAGGCAACAGTGGTATTATTCGTTCTTTATTACCTTTTCCAACAACACGAATGTTTCTTGCCTTTAAATTCACTGCTGTTTTTTTTAAGCTTATAAGTTCTGCACGTCGAATACCTGTTGCATAAAGCAAGCTAATTATCAATAAATTTCTAACTGCATTAAAGTCGGTGTAATCCGAAGGTGGTTCCAGAGCATTATTCATCTCATTTTGAGAAAATGGCACTTGAACTTTCTGATCGACTTTTAAAGGATGATGATATGCAAGAGGATTAGTTTCTCTTACCCCTATCTGCTGGATAAAACTATAGTATGCTTTTAGGGAGGCTATTTTCCTATTTACCGTTCTATTCGTTAATCCACTATCCACTAAATGGACAATCCAATAACGAATATCGGTATAGACCACCTCATCGATTGCTACTTCTTGTCGATGTTCCTGAAGGTATTCATTAAAATTATGCAAATCTACCACATAAGCATGTATGGTATGCTTTGAATAGTTTTTTTCGTGGGTGAGATAAGCTTCAAACTCTTTTATATACATATATAATAAAAATATCCGTTAACCTGTACAGAGTACAAGCTACGGATATTTCATTAACTGCAGAAAAAGAAGTTATTAATTCTCCTCTTTTTCTCTGAGCTTTTGGATATAGATCGCTTTTTGTCTTTGTGCTCTATTCAAAACTGAAGGTTTTGTATATTGCTTATTATCACGCAAATGACGCATTACTCGTGTACGATCAAACTTACGCTTATAACGTTTTAACGCTCTATCTATATTTTCTCCATCCTTTACTGGAATTATTAACATATCTCAGACACCTCCTCTCTTTTAAGACGGCAAAGATACAAATCTAATTTAATAAAATAACCTAGTAGCAGAATAAATTTAGAATATATTGAATTTTATTTCTTTGGTATATATCAACCTAACAAAAAAAGGATGCTCTATATTAAGAACATCCCTTTTTCTATTTATATACTTATTAACCTTTGGCTATTTAGTAGCTGGTTTATAACTCACACCATCTATTACCATTTTAGATATTATCTCTCGTAAAATTTCTGAAGTTCCTCCTCCAATTGGGCCTAGTCGGCTATCACGAAGTAAACGAGCTAATGGATACTCTTCCATATATCCATAACCACCTAACATCTGTAAGCATTCATACATCACCTTATCTGCAACTTTGGTAGACTGCAATTTACTCATAGTGGCTTCTTTTACCACATATTCTCCATCGTTCAATCTTTTTGCCGTAGTATAATTAAATGTTTTACACATTTCTACTTCGGTACTCAATTGGGCTACTCGGTGACGTAAAGCTTGGAATTCAGAAATAGACTTACCAAATGCATGTCGTTCTTTCATATAGTCTATAGTGTACTCCAATGCATACTCACTTCTAGCATGTGCATTTACCCCCATAACTAATCTTTCTAGAGCGAAGTGCTGCATGATATAAGGGAAGCCTTTTCCTTCCTCACCCATTAAGTTTTCTGCTGGAATCTCCACATTATCAAAAGATATTTCGGCAGTATCGCTTGCTCTCCAACCAAGCTTATCTAATTTAGTTGCATGAATTCCAGGGGTATCTCTATCAACTACAAAAATACTCATTCCTCTATGTCCTGCCTCTGGATCAGTTTTAGCAGCGACAATTAAATAATCGCTATAGACTCCATTGGTAATAAAGGTTTTGGAACCGTTTAGTATATATTTATCATCTTTTAATACGGCAGTGGTTCGCATTCCAGATACATCACTACCAGCAAAAGGTTCTGTAATACACAGACAACCTATTTTATCTCCAGTTATACTCGGGACCAAATATTTTAATTTTTGCTCGTGATTTGCTTCTTCTTTCAAATGTGTCATAGCTAAATAAGCATGTGCCCACATGGCAGCAGCAAATCCAGCAGAATTAACCTTTTGTAACTCTTCTAAAAATATCACCGTATAGAATAAATCCAGCTCCATTCCGCCGTATTCTTCTGGGTAAATCAGTCCGAAATAGCCCATATCTCCAAATTTCTTCCAAATGAATCGTTCTATGGTTCCTGTTTTCTCCCACTTTTCTATATGTGGCACTACTTCTCTTTGTAAAAATTCGCGGAAAGTTTTCCTGAAATATTCGTGTTCTTCAGTTAAATAAAGGTTGGTCATATTTTCTGTTCTGGTTGTTTTAGATTAAAGTCATTTTGACTTATTCTTGAGATTTGAATTACTATCTATAATGTAAAACTCTTAATTTACGTACAAATATAATGCAATTAGTTTTAATTTGCCTTGCGACATTCCTTCAATCTTATTTAACTCTTCTAAATCATTTATACCTTCTCGCAAGTGTTGGTACTCCCATATTTTACGAGCCAACTCAAAATTTACTCCGGGAATAGTAGCAAGGTCCGATGCAGTTGCCTTATTGATATTTAGTTGTGGTTTTATTTCTGAAGGTGTTATATAGAAATGTTCCAATAGGTTGGATTTCGCCCAATCGTTAAGTCCATATACATGATTTACTTGTTTTTCATGAGAAAACCCTCCTAGTCTATCGCGCCATTCCAAGATTCGAGTGGCTAGAACCTCCCCTATTCCAGGAACAGTTTCCAATTCCTTTTTAGAAGCAGTATTTAAGTCTCTTGGCGTTATTTGTTTCGTTTCTTTTCTCTGAGTTAAGCTGACTTTTCCCTGATTATTGTTTCTTACCCATTCAGGAAATTTCAAATAGGCAGCAATTTCTTCGATCTTTGGGTCATCCCATTTTGTTACAACTTGAAAATCAGCAACCGAATTTATCCACTTTCCTGATCTACGATAGGCTCTAATAGCTTCTAAGGTTTCTAAATCTATAGAAAACAAGTAGGCTTGATAATCTGTAATATAATTTGGATTAAATGGGAATTTAGTTGGTTGTGTACGAACACTATTCTCTTTTTCTTTCGTTTCGATCTCGATAAGTAGACTTTGAATCTTAGGGGTATCTAATTCTAAAATGGTTCCTTTATATAATGTAGGAAATAGGAAATAGGTTAGCAATAGAATAACATTGCACAATAAAAACACAAATAAAGACCGCTTTTGTTGCCACGTCCAATTACTTCTTCTCCAGTCCGACATCTCTTACACATTCTAACTAACTTTTCTGCACACTTATAGAACACAATACTGAAACTCTAGCCGTGATAATGGAATAGCAACATCTGTTTAGAGATCAAAAACCGATGTGCGCTTTGTATATATTAAATCCTTTAAACGCAACCAAAATGCTAAAGTCAAGTATATAGCAAACCCTATACCTAAAGTAAAGAACGATAGGTAAATAAAGAACAATCGTATCGATTTAACACGTATCCCTAATCTATCGCCTATCCTAGAGGACACATAAAATCCATATTTTTCAAAAAAATACCGTAATCGATATATTAATTGCATCATTGAATATTTTTGATGGTATGTAAATATAACCTTATATTTAAATAAACACAAGCCTAGAAAATTAGACGTATCGACCTAAGCAACAGAATCGCTTAAAATAGCATTCCCAATGCCACAAGACAAGCAACGTTTTGGCGTACAGTAATTACTGTATAACTGTAATAGTGCTTGCGATTGCATAGCATTTTCAGCTTTCACACCATATTTTTTAAAATTACTAATTATAGAGTTATTTTCTGCTGCTATTTGTGTTATCAGCTCAATTATTTCCTCCGAATTATCTTCTCCTATATATTTGCCATATACGAATCGAAGTGGGACAAGGGTGTTGATCAATAATAAATCAATAAAATTTTTACTTAAACGTTTGCTTCGTTTGCTCGACTCCACTCCAAAGTTATAATGTGAATTCCAATAGTCACTCGCTTTTACACGATATTTGGAATAAAAATCAGCGATATCTATCCCTTTTATCCATTCGGAAAACAAAGCAGTATTATAGTGATATAAACTTGCTAACTGGGATAAACGTATAGTAGGAAAGTTATATGGTCGTAGCCTGAAAAACTTTGGTGGTGATTCAATAGGGTTAAGTGAGAACTTAGCTCTCAAAAATCTATATTCATCCTGTAATTTTTTATAATACCCGTCTGTGATTTCTTTTTCCAATAAACCGGATTGCCCCATAAATAATGCTTCTAATTGAATTGGATTAGATTGGCATTTTTGCACAATATGAAAAGGAATGCTCATCGCCATTTGGTAAAAGGCTTCGCCGTTAACTTTTAGCCCAAAGTTTTTTGCCAATTTCGAAAATAATAGCGCTTCCCAATGGTACTTATTCTGCTCTGCGTCTTGAGTTAACTCTTTTGATTTCCGCTCTAATCGTTCAATATAAACTCGTTCGAGCCACGAGTCTATGGTGAATTTTGAGACACTAGCTATCTGGTCTTGACAGGCTATCCATGCAGAGGGTTTATCATTTAATTGCTTATAAGTTAACAGCAATTCTTTATCAACATATTTATTTAATTCCAAAACTGGTATTGGCGTTTCGTCTTCTCGAAAAACCTCTACATCATGTTCCCACACTACGTGAAGTATAACAGCATTATATCGTTTATCTTGATGATGTTTATGGGCATACCAATCGGAAGATCGAATATGAATTTCAACATTTCCTGCCCAGCGTTGTTCATCAATAATTATTTGTGAATTGAAAAAATCAGGGCCTGCATCAGTATTTATACTTCCTGCTTGCATTACCTGAATAGGCTCACCATTAGTAGTATGTAGCGCTACGTCACTCCAATTTTGAAACTGCCACACATAATGTAAAAACTCCTCCTTCATATCTCATACAAAAAATAGATCTTCCATATAAAAAACTTAGAAGACCATCTATATTGATTGCTACCCTTGCAAAACAAAAGGATTCCTTCCTGAGTCAAATCCTCAACAAAAAACCCCATAGCCATACAAATTCCTCAAATTATTCAGTCAAACAATATAAATTTACCAAAAATACTGTTATTTACAAAAACAAACAGTCAATCAAAATTTCGAATAGACTTGAAGGTATTTTTTAAATTCACTAATTCACATTCGAGCAAGCAATTCAACCTATTTAATTTAGTACAGGGGAAGTAAACACCTCTCCGAAATTTTTGAAGGTTTCGTTAGCTACATCTATAGCTTGAGTGTAGTCCTCTAGTTCTTTTCCATATGCATTAAGGATAGAGGTGAATTTTTTGAACATAACTCCACTCTTTGAACCATAGCCGTTAAAGAAGGTAAAACCTTTAGTTATTCCCCGTTTCTCTAGCATCTTAACTATATAAGGTCCTCCCATTATAGATCCTTCTAAAACATACATAGCACTTAAAGCATCAACTACTGAATGTATTTCAGGAACGACTACTGATGGTAATTCTGCTATACTACCTCCTAACTCTTCGATATCTGCCAGGATATAACTAGAGTCTCGACGTTCTTTTATGTCTGGCAAGATCTCTTCGGTTATAAATTCCGACATTCTATCTTCTACTTTAGAAAAGTACACATAAAACCCTTTTAATACATCGATATAATCCGCTTCCGAGCTTATAGCTTTTATTTTTCGAATAATAATTCCTTCCGCTTTTTGATGGGCTGCGTGGGTTTGTTCTTTTAATATATCTCGAAGCATGTTTCTTATTTTTAATGATTCTAAACAAATGTAAGTAAAAGGTTTTTACAAAGATTCGTTTTTTACTAAAATTAAATTCCAGGTCTATTTTCGTATTTCTACATTCATCAATGTAAAATGATTATAAAAATGCATCTATTTATCTTTCTTAAAACAAACATTCTCAAACCAATTATCTTTCCATTTTATGAATCACAAATTTATTATCCCAAAACTGAGATTTATAACTAGTTTTTGATTTATTTTATCTCTTTTAAACAAGTAAGCTAATGGATATAAAAGTAAGGGCATTACGGCTAGAAGATTATGCTGGATTAAAACGATCCATGATTGAAGCATATGGCGATGAGGAGGAGTATTGGAGAAAGCATGCCATTGAAAAACTTATAGAAGTTTTTCCCGAAGGACAGTTCTGTGTAGAAGTAAATGGTAAGGTTGCTGCTTGTGCCCTATCTATTTGCGTACTGTATGAATTGTACGGAAACGAACACACCTATAATGATATAACTGGAAACGCTACTTTTAATACGCATACGGACGAAGGAGATATATTGTATGGTATAGAAGTTTTTGTAAGCCCAGAGTTCCGTGATTTACGCTTGGGAAGAAGATTGTATAACGAACGAAAAGACCTTTGTGAAAAGTTAAACTTGAAAGGCATTATAGTTGGTGGGCGTTTACCAAAATACCACCAATATAGCAATGAGCTGTCACCCAGAGAATACATAGAGAAAGTACACTCTAAAGAAATACATGACCCAGTATTGAATTTTCAACTCAACAATAACTTTAGCGTCATAAAGGTTTTAAAGAATTATTTAGAAGGCGATACAGAATCGGAAGAATACGCAGCTTTACTACAATGGAATAACATTTATTATTCTAGGAAGCGAAATGCGATGACCGATAGTATAATCCGTTTAGGATTGGTTCAATGGCAGATGCGTACCTTTGAGAGTATCGATGAATTCTACGAGCAGGTAACTTTCTTTGTCAATGTACTCTCAGAATATAAATCGGATTTTGTTTTGTTTCCTGAGTTTTTCAACACACCATTATTGGCAGAGTACAATCACTTAAGTGAACATGAGGCAATGCGCGCTTTGGCTAGTAAAACAGAAATAATTAAAAAGAAAATATCAAAGCTAGCTATCTCTCACAACATAAATATAATTTCGAATAGCATGCCACTTGTAGAAAATGACAATCTTTATAACGTGTCCTATATCTTACATAGAAATGGTAAAATAAACGAATTCCGAAAAATTCATATCACCCCTTTCGAAAAGCGTTACTATGGTATGGTTGGCGGAGATACTATTAAGGTTATCGACACCGATTGTGGTAAAATAGGTGTACTTATTTGTTACGATGTAGAGTTTCCAGAACTTCCTAGATTACTGGCCGAGCAAGGAATGAAAGTCCTTTTTGTTCCCTATTTAACCGACACTCAAAACGCTTATACTCGTGTGCGAGCTTGTGCCAAGGCAAGAGCTATAGAAAACGAATGCTATGTTGCCATTGCTGGTTGTGTGGGTAATTTACCTGGGGTAAACAATATGGATATCCAGTTTGGTCAAGCCGCTGTTTTTACCCCATCGGACTTTGCTTTTCCTGAAAATGCTACTAAGGCCGAAGCTACTCCAAACACAGAAATGACGTTAATAGTAGATGTGGATTTAAATCATTTAAAAGAGTTACACCATTATGGCGCTGTTCGAAACTTGAAAGATAGAAGAACAGATTTGTTTGAAGTAAGATTAAAAGATAAAAAATAGTTGTAAGGACTCTTTAACACATAAACACAAATACAACTGTTATATTTAAGATTAAAACAAATTCAACTACAAAATACCTAAAACTATGTACATTACAAGAAATATTCTCTTACTGGTTTTTATTACATTATTATCTAGTTGCAAGGAAAATAACAGTAAGGCACAAGTAAATTCGGAATCATTGGATCCAGTTGAAACCCGATCACCAAACACTGACTTCGAACCGGCTTTTAAAGAGCAAACACGCGCGCCAGGAATGCAGACAGAAACAGATTTGCAAATCGATATCCTAGCAGAATCTATTGGAAGGCCTTGGGGAATAACACATTTACCAGATGGACGTCTTTTAATTACAGATAAGTCTGGGTTTATGCAGATATTTAATACGGATGGCACCTTAGTAAATAAAATCACAGGTTTTCCTGAAGTAGACACTGACGCACAAGGAGGATTACTAGATGTAACATTAGATCCGGAATTCAACACAAATCGATTACTATATTGGACATTTTCTGAACCATACCAAGAAGGAAACCTCACTTCAGTTGCAAAAGGAAGATTAGCTGATGATGAGAAAGCAATTGAGAATCCAGAAGTGATTTTTAGAGCAGAACCAGCTTACCCTGGGATTTTACATTACGGAAGTCGCATACTTTTCGATAAGGATGGCTATTTATTTGTGAGTACTGGAGAACGATCCGACAAGGAAACTCGTATGCAAGCTCAGAATTTAAACTCTGGAATGGGTAAAATTCTTAGAATGACTAGCGATGGAAGCCCCGCTCCGAATAACCCGTTTATCTCAAATCCCAAAGCAGTTCCACAAATTTACTCCTATGGCCATAGAAATGTGCAAGGCTTATCCCTTCACCCAGAAACTGGTGAACTATGGGCGGGAGAGTTTGGTCCAAGAGGTGGCGACGAAATAAACCTAATTAAACCAGGTAATAACTACGGTTGGCCAATTATAACCTATGGATTAGAATATAGCGGTGAGGCAGTAGGCGAAGGAATAGCACAAAAAGAAGGATTGGAACAACCAAATTATTATTGGGACCCATCCATTTCATTTAGTGGCATCACGTTTTATAACGGAGAAATATCCGAATGGAAAAACGATCTATTTTTAGCTTGTTTAGCTGGTAATCACATTGCACGCATTAAGCTGGAAGGAGATAAAGTAGTTGGCGAAGAACGACTGTTAGATAACGAAGGAGAACGTTTTAGAGATGTGCACCAAGGTAAAGATGGGAAGTTATATGCCATAACCGACTCCGGAAAAATATATAAAATTGGAAAAAAGAAGTAACCTGCACTTGCATTATTTTTTTCACAAAGTCACCAGAAGGATTAGAACTAATAGGAGAATATCAAGTTCTAAAATAAGAAGCATAGCATAATAAAGCAAGAGGTTCCATCCTCTCCTTTAACTCTTATAACGACTTTAAAATCTATTTAGGACAAAATTGTCTCGAATGCGATTTATCTATTATATTTGCCATATACCTAAAACTAAAACGGATGTTTTCTAAAGCCTGTACATACGGAATAAGAGCTGTTATTTACATAGCTACGCAATCTTTGGATGGGAAGCGTTTAAAGATACAAGATGTCGCAACCTACTCTGGATCACCTGAAGCATTCACCGCTAAAATCTTAGGAAAACTAAATAAAGCTGAGATTATAAACTCCTATAAAGGGCCACACGGTGGGTTTGAAATGGATACCCAAAAAATACAATCAACTAAATTAGAGGAAATAGTTTACGCCATAGATGGCGACTCAATATACAATGGTTGTGCTTTAGGCCTAAGTGAATGCGATGCTTCCGACCCTTGCCCAATGCATAATAAATTCTTCCAAATCAGAGAAGAGTTAAAAGACATGTTGGGAACCACTACCGTATTTGAACTTGCATTTGGATTAAAATCTGGAAAATCAACACTATTGAGATGAAAAAGTTTTTTACTTATATTTCGGACAAATTAGTCTACAATAAGAGAGTTTTGCTCTCAATATTATTACTGACTAGTTGCAACCTCATGGCACAACCTAGGCCCAATCCGAGCACAGAAAACTGGCAATTAAGTCCAGGTATACTAGGAATATTTATATTATTAATCATAGTATTATTTATCGCTTTCCTGATTTTATATGTACGTATAAACTCACATCTTAAAAAAATGCGATATAAAGCGGATCTTAAAAACAAATACAAACTTGCTGAAGAACTTATAGATTTAAAAGAAAGTGAGATAGATAGAATCTTGGAAGAAAGGAAAGCGGCGAAGACTTATACTTTATCTGGTGATGAAATAGCCGGAACCGATAAAGCGCAGGACAAACGTGGCATTGTAAGTAAAGTCACTCACAAACGAGACTATCCTTTAGTAGATGAAAAAAAGACTTCAAAAGTTTATATCGAAACCCCTAGGCCTTTAAAAAATTTAGTTATTTGGTATATAGGTACTTCGGTATTTTGGCTCATATTTGGAACTTTAGTTGGTCAGTACGTAGGGATGAAGTTTGTATGGCCAGAAATGGACACAATCTCTTGGCTTTCCTTTGGTAGACTTCGACCAGTGCATACCAATGCCGTATTTTGGGGTTGGGCCTCTTTAGCCATGGTCGGTTTAGGAAACTTTGTTATTGTTAGAACCTCCAACACAAAATTATACAGTTATAAAATAGCCTGGTGGGTTTTAGGATTAATGAATTTTACTGTGCTATTAGGCAGTATATGTTTAATGGCAGGAATCAATAATGGTGGCGGAGAATATCGGGAATATATTTGGCCAGTAATGCTTCCGTTTGCTGTCGGATTAATCTTAACCCTTTATAATTTTTACCAAACGGTAGCTAGCCGTAAGATATCAGAAATTTATGTATCTAATTATTACTTATTCGGTGCATTAATCTGGACTATCACCATTGTGGTTATAGCCTACTTACCAAACTTTCAAGACGGATTGGGTGAAACTGTTATTCAAGGATATTATATGCACCAGGGAGTTGGTATGTGGTTTATGACGTTCACCTTAGGACTAATTTACTACTATCTTCCTTCCTCTTTAAATAAACCTATTTACTCTTATTCTCTAGGAGTTTTAGCATTTTGGACTCAGATGTTTTTCTATACTATGATTGGAACACATCACTTTATTTTTAGTCCCTTACCTTGGTGGTTACAAACTGTAGCCATTGTATTTAGTGCAGGAATGTTTATTCCGGTAGTAGCAGGTACCACTAACTTCTTAATGACAATGCGAGGAAGTTGGAGTGAAATTAGCAAGAGTTATGTATTACCGTTTTTCTTAGTCGGCGTCATATTTTACTTCGTTGGATCAACCCAAGGAAGTTTACAAGCATTCCGATTTACCAACTTTGTATGGCATTTTACCGATTTTAACGTAGCGCATTCCCACATGACCATGTACGGAATAATCACCTTTATTTTATGGGCTTGTATATATGCAATCCTACCAAAAATCACAGGAAAATCTCCAAAACAAATATTTGTAGGTGTCCATTTTTGGTTGGCTTTCATAGGTTTATTTGCCTACATGATGTCTATGATGATAGGTGGAACCTTGAAGGGTGTAAGTTGGATAGAAGGAAGACCTTTCCTAGAATCTTTAGTGTTTATGCACTCCTATTGGATTTGGCGTGGAATAGGAGGTTCGCTTATGTTCTTTTCACACCTAATGTTTGCGTATAACTTTTATGTAATGATTAAACCAAAACCTGAAAAGGTTCTCATTACCAATGTAAAGCCTATTAATTCTTAATAATTAAAGATTATGCTCAAAATACATAAAAATTTAAGACACTTAGTGCTTGCGTCGGCTATCGTTTTTGTTAGTCTAAGTATATTCATCGCAGTAATTCCTGCTTCAAACCTGCACTATGTAGATGCTTTACCAAGCATGGAGCCTTTTACCGAGTCTGAGCAGCGTGGTTTACAAATCTACGTACAAGAAAGCTGTGTAGCTTGTCATACGCAACAAGTTCGAAATATAGAGATGGACAATGTATGGGGCGATAGACCATCGATCCCATCGGATTATTATTACAGTAAGGCGCGCTTAGACATATGGAGGCAATCGCCTTCTATATTAGGAACGGAGCGAACTGGTCCTGATTTAACCAATGTTGGAAAAAGACAGCCAGGAAAAGAATGGCACCTGCTCCACCTTTACAATCCTAGAATTGTAGTTAAGGAATCCATTATGCCAGGATACCCTTGGTTGTTTGAAGAGAAATCCGAATCGGAAATTACAGATGAAGATGTAGTAGTTGCCGTTCCATCGGAATACTCTAAAAATCCTAACAAAAAAATAATCGCTAAAAAAGAAGCATTAGATCTGACCGCTTACTTAATTTCCTTAAAACAAGCAGACATTAATGGAACACCCGCTATGGACTTCATTCCTGCTAAAGAAGATAGGTCTAGCGTAAAATCTGGAGATGGGGCTAGCTCAGGATTAGATGGCGCTGCTTTATATGCTAGTAACTGCGCAGCATGTCACCAACCAGATGGTTCAGGATTGGCAGGTGCTTTTCCTCCCCTAGCTGGTAGCTCAATCGTAACAGGAGAGGATACGGATTTATTTATAGAAATAATTCTACGAGGATACGATGCGAGACCAGAATATGCGGTTATGGTAGGCTTTGCTGATGTGTTAACCGATGAAGAAATCGCAGCTATAGCAACACATGAACGCACAAGCTGGGGAAATAATGCTTCTGAAATTACCGCAGAAGAAGTAGCAAAAGTAAGAGAATATATAGAAGGATTAAATCAATAATTAAAAACTACTAGTATGGAAAAGAAAGAAGTTTGGTTGAAATCATTGCTAACTAAAACACCACAAGAAGGACGAGAATTAGCAATAAAAATGGCTAGAAAAAGTATTGCAGCCATACAAACAGATCCAGAAGTAAGAAAGAAACTTCGAAAAGATTATGCAGAAGACACGGCACAGTTAATTGCATCGGCAAATGTAATTGCCGTAGAATTTCAAACTATTGCGAAAGCAAATAATTACTGGAAGTAATATTTAACTAATAAAACACACAAAATGAAACGAATTATAATTGCACTAACGTTCATGCTATTTGTAAGCATACCTTTAAATGCACTCGCACAAGACCTTGCGGTTATTAGCTCACAAAAAGAAAGCATTAAAACCATTACTCAAAACATAGATTCGCAGAACAAAAATTTAGACTCTGCAGAACAAGGAGATGTTTGGCTGGAGTCACTAATAACAGATACGCCACAGGAAGGAAGAGAATTAGCAATAAAAATGGCTAGAAAAAGTATTGCTGCCGTTCAAACAGACCCTGAGGTAAGAAAAAGTTTGCGTAAGGATTACGCGGAAGATACCGCTCAGCTAATAAACATTGCTAGTGTTATAGCACTAGAATTCCAGACTATTGCAGCTGCAAATAATTACTGGAAGTAAATCAATAATAAAAACCACCAAAAGATGAAACGGCTTATAATATTTCTAATGATTTTGCTACTTGGAATGCCTTTAAACACATTAGCATGCGAAGTATGCGAAAACAGACAACCGGAAATACTCAAAGGAGTAACACACGGTATTGGCCCGCAAGACAATTTAGACTATATCATCACTTGGGGTGCTGTGGTAATTGTTGGTGTAACTTTATTTTTTAGTATCAAATTTTTAGTGCGGCCCAAAGAATCAAATCCAGATCACATAAAAAATATTGTGGTAGAATAAATCCAAACTACTTATTATGGAACGAAAACAAAAAATTAAAGTATTCTTGGACGATGATCCAGTCCCATTCGCGGAGTTTGAATCGCCTGTAAAGTTTCTTTTGGATACTACAAAAATTCCAGATGGGCACCATCAATTAAAAATTGTAGCAAAGTCAACAAGCGATGTAGAAGGGGTACGCACCATTCCTTTTGTAGTACGAAACGGTCCATCTATAGACGTGGTAGGTTTAAAAGAAAATGAAGTCATAAATGAACAAATACCTATAACCATAAATACGTATGGAAGTGATCGACTAGATTTCTTTAAGGTAATAGGCTCAGAAACACCAAAAGGAATTCCAACTTGGGTATGGATATTAGTGATTCTATTCGTTGCCTTTGCTATATTTTACTTAGTAATGTACTTAACCCCAGACTTATATAAATCATTTGTATAATGAACTCAAAAAAAGAAATAGAAAATATGGACGACATAAAATTGTTGGTAAACGAGTTTTATGGGAAAGTCCGTCAAGATGAATTATTAAAAGACATATTCAATAGTATTATTCAAGATCGTTGGCCAGAACATTTAAATAAAATGTACACATTCTGGCAAACAGTTTTGTTAGGTGAACATACCTACAAAGGCTCACCTTTTCCACCTCATGCCGTAATGCCAGTAGAAGAAGAGCATTTCGATCGATGGCTGCATCTTTGGTCGGGAACCGTAAACAAATACTTTGTTGGAGAAAAAGCAGAACGTGCTATTTGGCAAGGACAAAGAATGGCTCAAATGTTCTTATCCAAAATCAGATATATGCGCGACACCGATTCCGTTCCTTTAAATTAACGACGAGTATGCAATAAATAAAAAGCTTATTTAAATAGCGAATTATTTATAATTAAGAGTCCTTAACAAAACCTTTTGAATTCCAACTAGTATTACGTAATTTGTCCTTACTTAATCAAGTTGCAAATTGCGACAAAGCAATTCATACATCATTAACTATCTAAAAACATGAGCACAGAGAATACCGTTGATAAAATAAAAGAGAAGTACCAGAATCTTGGAGAAAACCCAGATACATATCTTAATGGATTGCTTCAAGCAAAACCGATTACTTATTGGGATTATATTCAAGTAGACACCTTGTTGACTTTACAGAAAACACGAACAGACTTTAAGGATGAAGCCATTTTTGTAATGTACCATCAAGTAACGGAATTGGTGCTTAAAATGATGATTCATGAATTGAAGCAATTAGTAGAAGAAGATTTAAGCGAAGAAATATGGATAGATAAGCTAGGGCGATTGACTCGATACACCGATATGCTAATTACTTCTTTTGATGTGATGCGTTCGGGCATGAGTTACGAGGATTACAATATATTCCGAAGCACGTTGGCACCAGCCAGTGGCTTTCAGTCGGCACAATTCAGATACCTAGAGTTATACTGTACACGTTTGGAAAACTTGATTAATCAGCGCGGAAAAGAAAGACTTCCTAAAAATCCAACGATGGAAGATATGTTCGAAAACATCTATTGGAAAGATGCTGGATATAATAGAAAAACTGGCAAGAAAACATTAACCCTACGTCAGTTTGAGGAAAAATACGAGGAAAGCTTTATAAGCCTTGCCAAAAAAATGCAAGGAAAAACTTTGGAGGAAAAAGCTAACAAAATGAATCCATCCGAAGCTCTTCTTAAAAAACTAAAAGAGTTCGATTACCAGTATAACGTAGCCTGGCCAATAGTGCATTTAAATACGGCACAGTTTTACTTAGATAGTAAAGGAGAAACAAAAGCAGCTACTGGTGGAAGTGAATGGAAAAAGTATTTACACCCTAAATACCAACAACGAAAATTCTTCCCAAAACTATGGTCAGAAGAGGAATTAGCTACTTGGGGAGAGAAGTAACATCCAAACCAAAGACTAATGGAATAACTAATAAATCAAGTATAGGCCAATTAGTAGTAGAGGATTATGCATACGCGGCTGTTTTCGAAAAACACAATATTGATTTCTATTGCCACGGAAATAGAACAATTGTAAGTGCTGCAAAAGAAAGCCTTGTAGATAGCAACCTGCTGATAGAGCAGTTAAAAGAAATTCCACAAGGAAGTACCAAGGTAGAAGAAGATTATAAAGCTTGGTCTCTTACTAAATTGGCCGATCATATTGAAAACACGCACCATCGATTCACCGAAGCAAAGATTACAGAATTAAAACCACTGCTAGCAAAACTTGTAGAAGAACGTGGTAATGAAATCCCAGAATTAAAAGAGCTTCAAAAAGTCTTCGAAACATCGGCTGGAGATATGGCCTCGCACATGAAAAAAGAAGAATTGGTACTCTTCCCTTTCATTCGAAAAATGGAAGAAACTAAAAAATCGCATGCGCAAATAACAGTACCTCATTTTGGTACGGTGGAGAATCCAGTGAATATGATGCTACATGAACATGACGAGCAAAGTAAGTTACTCCAAAAAATAAAAGAATTAACGAACAACTTTACTTTACCTAAAAACGCTGGCAGCACACTTAGAACAGCTTATACAAATCTTAAGGCTTTCGATATAGACATGCACAAACACATTCATTTAGAAAACAATATTTTATTTCCAAAAGCCGTAGCTTTAGAGAAAACCTTAGACAAAGCTTAAACATTAGATTTAATTCACCATGGGACAAAAACCAATTAAGAGACACGAAGCCATAAAACCTTACAGCCGAGAACATCATCACGGCTTACTATTATGCTGGAAAATTCGCGAAGGTTTGAAACATGAAGTAGCTATAGATCGCATAAAAAAGTATGCCGATTTTTTATGGGAAACTCAGATAGAACCTCACTTTAAGGCAGAAGAAAAATACATATTTCCAGTTTTAGGAGATAAACATGAAATGATTCAGCAAGCGAAGAAAGAACATAAACGCTTAGCGAATTTATTTAATGATAACACCAATGTCCTAGAGTCTTTAAAAGCAATTCAAACAGAGTTAGACGATCACATCAGGTTTGAAGAACGTGTATTATTTAATAAAATTCAAGAAGTAGCTACAGAAGAAGAAATGAAGGTTATAGACCAACATCATGAAATTTTAAACTCACAAAACTGGGAAGATCCGTTTTGGGATTCGTTTAAAAAGAAAAGATAATTATTTTAAAATATAGTCTATAAAAGACAGAAGAGAATCGCTCAACATTAAAATCCTTATCTTTGTCGCCCGATAAAGGATAAATATATGTCGAACGACACAAATAATAATTCAAAAATAATTAATAAGTCAGACGAAGAGCCACTTACAGAAGCATTACGTGCACGTCGTCAGAAAGAACTCCGGTTGGAAAGAGAGGCCGAACGACGTGAAAACAAGGTTTCTATAGCAGAGAAATGGAAAACACATCGGTACTGGTTGCCTAGGGCTGTATATTTTGTACTACATTCCATTTGGATTGTTGCAATGGCTATTGGTGGTTTTATCGCTTGGCTAATTTCTTTCCTATTCATATGAAACTTCCGCTACGAACCTTACATATCTATGTAGCATGCTCTCTTCTTGTCTTTGCCATTGTACAAAGTTTAAAGATTTATTCCATAGCCGCACCACAATGGGTGTTCTCCTTCGTAAATGATTTTTTGGTTATACCTATCATAGCAACCATTTGTTTACACGGTGTTTGGTTGCTAAAAAACAATAAAGCCATTCGATTGAATGGCTTTACTATAGCAAGTTTGGTTTTGCTTTACTCTATTTATTTTGAATACTACCTACCCCAACAATCTCCTCGATATACAGGTGATATTTGGGATGTAGTGTGTTACGCTCTTGGCGGATTGGTCTTTTATGTTTTACAGAGACTCGGCTAGTTTATTGCTTTCTTCTAACCAACCCATCTCTTCCATCCATTCGTCGTTAAACATCTTACCAACATAGCGACTTCCATGATCGTGGAAAAGTACCACTACTACATCATCTTTTGTAAAATGCTCTTTTAATTGAAGTAAGCCTTTTATCGCTGCTCCTGCAGAGTTTCCTAAGAACATACCCTCTTTAAGCGCCAATAAACGCGTATAGATAGCCGCATCTTTATCGGTAACTTTTTCAAAGGCCTCTATAATATCAAAATCTACGTTTTCTGGTAAAATATCTTCTCCAATTCCCTCGGTAACATACGGATAGATTTCATCCTCATCGAAAATACCCGTTTCATGGTATTTTTTAAACACGCTACCGTAGGTATCTATTCCCCAAATTTTGATATCTGGATTTTTCTCTTTTAGATAACGCCCTACTCCACTAATCGTTCCTCCTGTACCAACACCTACTACGAAGTGCGTGATTTTCCCATCAGTTTGCTCCCAAATTTCTGGTCCCGTACTTTCGTAATGCGCTTGTGTATTACTCAAGTTATCGTATTGGTTTACATACCAGCTATTAGGTGTTTCTTCGGCTAAACGTCTAGACACAGAATAATAAGAACGTGGATCATCTGGAGCAACGGCAGTAGGACAAACTTCTACTTGACATCCCATAGCACGCAATACATCCATTTTCTCTTTGCTTTGCTTATCGCTAAGCACACAAATCATTTTATACCCCTTTACAATAGCTGCCAGGGCTAGACCCATTCCAGTATTTCCGCTAGTTCCTTCGATTATAGTACCTCCGGGTTTTAATCGTCCATCGGCCTCTGCATCCTCTATCATTTTTAATGCCATACGGTCTTTTACCGAGTTCCCTGGGTTAAAAGTTTCGTATTTGGCCAATACCAATGCAGGTATATCTTTTACTAATTTATTCATCTTTACCATAGGCGTGTTACCTATAGTATCTAATATTGTTTCAGCGTATTTCATCATCTAGATTATTAAAACGTTGCAAAGGTACGAGTACTTACTCTTAATACAAAGTAGCAATGGATTTTTGGCATTTACTCAAATCGCAAAGCACGCACAGGACTTATTTTAGCAATGATGTAAGTCGGAATAAGCAACATGGCCAAACATAAAATAAACGTTCCTATATTTAAAGCCAAAATATAGTTCAAGTGTAAATACACTGGTACTTCGCTTACGTAATAGGTGGAAGGATCTAAAGGTAATATTTTAAAGTACTTTTGAATGAATAAGAAACCAATACCAATTAAATTTCCCCAAAACAAGCCTACGCCTATTAGATACATCGCATTATAAATAAATATTTTACGCACACTCCAGTTATTGCTACCCAGTGCTTTTAATAACCCTATCATATGCGTACGTTCTAAAATAAGTACAAGTAATGCCGTAATCATATTAATACCCGCAACTACAATCATAATGCCTATGATTAAGAATATATTGAAATCGAACATATCCAACCAGTCAAAAATATTCATAAACCGGCCACGGATAGTTTCTACATCGACATTACTAGGCGAGTTTAAATATACCGCATTGCCAATGGCGTCGATATTTTTAAAGTCGTCTACAAATAACTCAAATGTTCCCACTTCATTGCTAGCCCAGCCATTTAATCGCTGGATATGACGGATGTCCGCAAACAAGAATTGCTCATCGAATTCTTGAAAACCGCTATTATATAGTCCTACAATAGTAAACCCAACACTTCTTGGTGGTTTGGACGTATCTTCCCTTAAAAAGAAAGTAGCTATCCTATCTCCTACTTTTATTTGTAACCTATTGGCCAGATACTCCGAAAGTAAAACTTCACTGTTCAAAGACTCCTCCCCTACTATAGGTAATCTTCCCTCAATTAAATAGTCTTCTAGATAATTCCAAGAATAATTTTCATCTACTCCTTTTACAATTATTCCTTCAAAATCCGTTTCTGTACGGATCACTCCACCCTTAGAAGCCGTTGGTTGAATATGTGTTATATTGGGGAAAAAACCGTTGTTTGGATAAAACTCTTGGTCTAAGCTAATAGGCACTTGATCGTCGTAAGAGAAGTTGGTGTCGTAATTCGACATGATTATATCGCCATGAAAAGCCGTAACTTTTTCTCGAATCTTATCCTGCAAGCCTACGCCAGTAGCTACCGAAACGAGCATCATAATAATACCCATAGCAATAGCCGTGATGGCGATTTTTATAATCGGCGCCGAAACACTACTTTTATACTCTTTAGATGCAATAATGCGTTTAGCAATAAAAAACTCGTAACTCACTCGCGAAATATGAATAATTATTTTCTCAAAAATACAGTTTTCTTATGGCTTTGTATTTGTTTTTCCTGTGTAAATCACGCAAAGGACAAAACCAGAACAAATGAAAGCCCACAAACTACCATCGGTACCATAACTATTGATGATATAGATCCAGATTTTTTGCCAGCAGCAAATAATTTGGAAGCTTGGACACACTATATAGATGATAAAAAAATAGGACTTGTAGCAAATCAGACTACGGTCGTAGCCGATGGCATGGGTGGATATAAACATTTGGCCGATGTTTTGCTTGAAAAGAAATTTGACTTAGTAAAAGTTTTCGCTCCAGAACATGGTTTTAGAGGTACTGCCGATGCTGGCGAAATAGTAAAGGATGGCGTGGACATTAAAACTGGTTTGCCGATTATTTCCTTATACGGAAGCAATAAAAAACCTACCAAAGAGCAAATAAAAGATTTAGATATCTTAATTTTCGACATCCAAGATGTAGGTGCACGATTTTACACTTACATATCTACGCTACATTATGTAATGCAAGCAGCTGCCGAAAACGACATAAAAGTACTTGTATTAGATCGTCCGAACCCTAACATTCAAATGGTAGACGGTCCTGTATTGGAAGAAGCGCACACAAGCTTTATTGGAATGCATAAAATTCC
Organism: Flavobacteriaceae bacterium; assembly: GCA_035302145.1. Classification (GTDB taxonomy): domain Bacteria; phylum Bacteroidota; class Bacteroidia; order Flavobacteriales; family Flavobacteriaceae; genus JAJYTI01. The sequence goes on from DATGSX010000034.1 coordinate 32,096, forward strand.
TGTTGTACACGGAATGACCATTGCAGAATATGCCTCTATGGTAAATCGCGAAGGTTGGCTGGGCAATGGCTTGTATTGTGATTTACAAGTGGTCATTATGGATGGATACGACAGGACAACGTCATATGACTTGCCAATAAAGCCTTCACCAAACTTACCAAACGAACAGGCTATTAATCTTTATCCAAGCACCTGTTTCTTTGAAGGAACTATTTTAAGTGAAGGACGAGGTACCGATTTACAGTTTCAAATATTTGGATCGCCTAAGCTACCAAAAAATAAATACACCTTTCAATTTACACCTGTAGAAAATGAAGGTTCTAAACATCCGAAGTTTAAAAACACCCTATGCTATGGTAAAGATTTAAGCCAAGAACCTAAATTAGATAAACTCAACTTAGAATGGTTAATACAAGCCTATCAAGACTATCCTAAGAAAGAGGAGTTCTTTACTAATTTCTTTACTTTATTAGCTGGAACTAAAAAATTACAGAAACAAATTGAACAAGGATGGACAGCACAAAAAATTAGAGATAGTTGGCAAACTGATTTAAATGAATTTAAACTTATACGCGAAAAGTATTTATTGTATGACTAATATAAAACCATCGGCAGCTATCTTCGGACGTGCCATCTCGGAATACTATCACAACAACCAACCAGAAGATATTAAAACCGAAACGAATATTAGTGGCGTTGACACCCTTCCCACGGCCTATCTTTTTCGAGGTTTTGAAGAAATGCCTATATCAGAGCAAAAAGCAATGCAATTAAGCAAAGGAAAAGTATTGGATGTAGGTTGTGCTGCAGGTAGTCATAGTTTGTATTTACAAAACAAGGGTCTGGAGGTTCATGCTTTAGATATATCACAAAAGACAATTGAAATCTGCAAGTTACGTGGTATTAAACATGCGTACAAAGCCGCATTATTGGATTGGGACAAAACCAAATACGATACTATTCTACTTATGATGAATGGCACCGGAATTTTTGAAAGTTTTGAAAGCGTTCCAAAATATCTGAAACATCTAAAAAGTCTACTGTCACCCAATGGACAAATACTTGTAGACTCGAGCGATATCAAATATATGTACGATAAAGAAGAGTTGGACGCTCTGTTTATGCTTAAAATATATTATGGAGAGTTAGAGTTTACCATGCATTATAAAGATTGGACTAGCGAGCCTTTCCCTTGGTTGTACTTAGACCCCGATACGTTTAAAAGAATTGCAGAACTAAATGGTTTTACCTTAGAAGTACTACATGAAGGTGAGCATTACGATTATTTAGCTAGACTAGTTCTTAAAGAATAACCTAAAAAAATATTTTAACTACACTTACCTCTCATAATTCAACCTAATTTAAGCTAGGAATTCGGTGAAATATCACGATATTTATATTTGAAAATAAATATTAGATATAAAGAATTATGGACAAGAAGAAAAAATTATTTTCTGTATCAGGTCGTCCGATTGCAGAAAATCAGAATGTAAAAACCGCAGGAAAAAGAGGTCCTATGTTACTAGAAGACTTCTGGTTTCTAGAAAAACTAGCCCACTTTGATCGCGAGGTTATTCCAGAGCGAAGAATGCATGCTAAAGGATCTGGAGCTTTTGGTAAATTCACCGTTACCCACGATATTACAAAATACACCAAA
>DATGSX010000035.1:0-3928 GCA_035302145.1 Flavobacteriaceae bacterium
ATCGTTAAAATCATAAAAATATATACGAATGAAAAATCTGACACTCAAAAAATCTCAAGAGAAAAAAAGCTTCGCTTAGTTTAGTTTCAATGCGATCGTACTCTTTTCAAAGTACAATCTGCTGTCAATTTCAAAACCTCAATGAACTTTAAAGTTTGCAAAAAAAAACAAACTCAATTTGATAGATGTGAAGGATTCGAACCTCCATTAATATAAACCACTACATCCAATTTTTAAAGAACTAACACCCTGATTTCTCAAAGCGGTTGCAAATATAAATAACTAAATTTAAACAACCAAAACTTTATAAAGAAAAGATTAAAAATATTAACCAAGAGCAATGTGCAACTTTATGCGAACGGCAAAGATACAAATCTAAAACCTTACAATACAAGTTGAAAATAACTTATTTTAAACCCGATAAAACAACACAATAAAATCAAGGAACTACAAAACTAGAAAGCATTACGCCTTTTCGTTAAGCGGTTGCAAATATAGTAAATTAAATTTCTAACCTGCAAACTTAACCCAATCTTTTTTCATTTGTTATTCTCAATGAACGTACGCTGTAATAAGCCACATACATTGGCTAAGCGGATGCAAATATAGGAATTAATATTTGACTAATCCAAAACAAATAGAAAGTAATTACCAGCTTTTTCATAACCTATTGAACTTCAACCTTCAATCAATAAAAACAATCTAGCATCACAATAATATCTAGCAAAATAAAGCCTACAATCTAAAAATAGAGCCTACTATTCGAGGAACTCAATTAAATAAAGAAGAAAAATAATAACTCAATTCGCCCACCCAATCCAATATTAAATACCCCATAAAACCTTAAACTAATTATTATAGCCAAGGAAACTATACAATACACCTCAATTCTACTCCTTTAATATATATACAATAACAATGCGAATTTAAAGGGAAAGCAACTCAAAGCAAATAAGAAGGATAAAACTCAGTTTCTTGATAAAAAAAGCCTCTTCCACCAACATAACCAAATACATAGATTTTAAAATTCGTTTATACCAAATAAATATGCTGGAGATAAAATCAAAAACTAACACATAAAGTAAGTATTGGACGCACCCTAACAGTATTAAAAGATGGTGTAATATAAAAACAGGTAGTTACTTTCTCAAACATTCTTATACAGTCCTAAAGATTAGATATTAGCAAGTAACCAACAATAATATATAACAATTATACCGTCAAATAAATTAAAAATAGATTTCGAAATTTTAGAAAGCTAATCACACTTGATAAAAGCAGAAAACATAGTATCTTTGTCGTTTCAATAATTGATCATTAGTTAATAAGGAAATATGATTTCAATAACTTTACCAGATGGAAGTGTAAAAGAGGTTCCAATGTACACCACGCCTATAGACGTGGCTAAAAGTATAAGCTCAGGATTAGCTCGCAATGTATTATCGGCATCATTTAACGGCGAAACAGTAGAGTCGGTTACGCCACTTACAGAAGACGGGAGCTTAGTGTTATACACATGGAACGATGAACAGGGAAAGCAAGTGTTTTGGCACTCTAGCTCTCATATTTTAGCACAAGCTATAGAAGAGATGTATCCAGGAGTAAAGTTAACTATAGGGCCACCAATCGAAACTGGATTTTATTACGATATCGATATGGGTGAGCACACCATTTCCGAGAATGACTTTCCTGCTATTGAAAAGCGAATGCTAGAGATTGCCAGAGAAAAACATGAGTTTAAAATGCGTGCAGTTAACAAGCAAGATGCATTAGACTATTATAAGGAGAAGGGAAATGAGTTCAAAATCGAATTAATTGAGAATTTAGAAGATGAAACCATAACCTTCTGTGATCACGACACCTTTACAGACCTATGTCGAGGTGGACATATCCCTAACACTGGTTTTATAAGAGCAATAAAACTAATGAATATAGCCGGAGCTTATTGGCGAGGTGATGAAAACAACCAACAACTGACACGAATTTATGGAGTTAGTTTTCCGAAGCAAAAGGACTTGAAAGAATACTTAGCCTTATTAGAAGAAGCAAAAAAGAGAGACCACAGAAAATTAGGGAGGGAGTTAGGATTATTCACTTTTTCTCAAAAGGTTGGACAAGGCTTACCTTTATGGTTACCTAAAGGTGCTGCCTTAAGAAATCGCCTAGAGAACTTTTTGCGTGATGCTCAAGAAAGAGCAGGTTATGAGATGGTTATTTCTCCACACATTGGACATAAAGACCTCTATATAACTTCGGGTCACTACAGCAAATATGGAGAAGATAGTTTTCAACCCATAAAGACTCCACATGAAGGGGAAGAGTTTATTTTAAAACCTATGAACTGTCCTCATCACTGTGAAATATACAGAGCTAAACAATGGTCTTACAGGGATTTACCTAAGAGATTCGCTGAATTCGGAACTGTATATCGATATGAGCAAAGTGGAGAACTCCACGGACTAACTCGTGTACGAGGGTTTACCCAAGATGACGCGCATATATTCTGTACACCTGATCAACTCAATGAAGAGTTCAAGAAAGTTATTGACCTAGTTTTATATGTATTTGAATCTTTAGGTTTTGAAGATTTCACTGCACAAGTTTCATTAAGAGATCCAGAAACACCAGAGCGTTATATCGGCTCAAGTGAAAATTGGGAAAAAGCCGAAGCTGCAATTATTAACGCGGCTAAAGATAAAGGCTTACGCTATAAGATAGAAACTGGGGAAGCAGCATTCTATGGACCTAAGCTAGATTTCATGGTGAAAGATGCGCTAGGTCGAAGCTGGCAATTAGGAACTATTCAAGTTGACTACAACTTACCAGAACGTTTTGAGTTAGAGTATATAGGAGCTGACAACAAGTCACACCGTCCGGTGATGATTCACCGCGCGCCATTTGGTAGCATGGAGCGCTTTATAGCTATTTTGTTAGAAAACACCGAAGGAAATTTCCCATTATGGTTAACTTCAGAACAAGCAACTATCTTGTCTTTGAGCGAAAAGCATGAGAAATATGCGGAAAAAGTTTTAAATGTTCTAAAAAATGACGAAATTCGCGTTACTGTAGACAATAGGAGTGAAACTATTGGACGAAAGATTCGCGATGCGGAAACTAGTAAGATACCATTTATGCTGATTGTTGGTGAAAAAGAAGAGCAAGATGGCACGGTATCTGTACGTAAACATGGGGAAGGCGATTTAGGTACAATGCCTATCCATGAGTTTGCGAAAATGGTTACTACCGAAGTAGCAAGTCAAATAAAGAAATTTAATGTTTAACTTAAAATAATTTAACCATAGCAATTAGAAGAAGAGGAAGACGTCCTAATAATAGGGATGCCGACAAGAATCAGAATAGAATCAACGATAAGATTCGTGCAAAAGAAGTTCGCTTAGTAGGCGACAATGTTGAAATGGGTATTTACCCGATCAAAGAGGCTTTGCAAATCGCTGATGAATTAGATTTGGATTTGGTAGAAATCTCACCAAATGCAAAACCACCAGTGTGCAAGGTTATGGATTACAACAAATTTGTATATGAGCAAAGGAGACGCAGGAGAGCGAATCAAGCTAACACTTCCAAAGTTGTTGTAAAAGAAATTCGTTTTGGTCCAAACACTGATGATCACGATTACGAGTTTAAGAAGAATCATGCTATTAAGTTCCTTAAAGAGGGATCTAAGTTAAAAGCATTTGTTTTCTTCCGTGGTCGATCTATTGTTTATAAAGACCAGGGTGAAATATTACTTCTCCGTTTAGCTAGAGATTTAGAAGATTACGGAAAAGTAGAGCAAATGCCAAGAATGGAAGGTAAACGTATGAATATGTTTATCACTCCTATAAAGAAATAATATATTTTTGAGATAGTATATAAAAAGGAAAAAATGTCCAAACAAAAAACAAATTCAAGTGCAAAGAAGCGTTTT
>DATGSX010000036.1:0-10735 GCA_035302145.1 Flavobacteriaceae bacterium
ACCTCTATATTTAAATTTTCTGGAAGGGTGTAGATGCTGTGGATGCCGTATTTACGTAGTTCTTGAATGATAAGCTTCTTTTCGTATTCCAGTTTTTCGGCTATGATTTGGTCGTAGACTTCTTGCATTTTTGTTGTGTCGGCACCGATGAGGTTTTGCAATTCGGCATTTTTGAAAAATACTACTACCAATAAATGGTTTTTAGCTAAACCTCTGAGGTAGTTCATTTGGCGGTTTACAGCGTCTAAGGTTTCGAAGTTGGAAAAGAGAATCAAGAGGCTTCGTTGTCTAACATGAAAACGGATATCTTGATAAAGCCTACCAAAATCGCTTTCCTCAAAATTGGTTTGGACATTATATAAAGCTTCCGATATCTTTTTTAGCTGCATGGCCTTATTATCGGCTAAAACTTTATTTTCTGTAGTTTTCGAAAAGCTCATCATCCCAACTCTGTCATTCTTTTTTAGAATGATATGACTCAAGGCCATGGTTGCGTTTATAGAATAGTCTAGCAAACTTAATCCAATAAATGGCATTTGCATGGTGCGTCCTTTATCTACAAGGATATAAACGCGTTGTGCTCTTTCGTCTTGGTACTGATTAACCATCAACTGGTTGTGTTTCGATGTTGCTTTCCAATTTATTGTTCGCACATCATCTCCTTGAACGTATTCTTTTATTTGTTCGAATTCCATGGTTTGACCTAGTCTTCTAATTTTCTTTAAGCCACCAAGAAGGAATTCATTCTGTAGCGCAATTAACTCGTATTTTCCTAAATGAATGAACGACGGATAGCTTGGAAGCATGGCATCTTTTTGAAAGCTAAACCTTCTCGATACCAATCCGATAGGGGAGTTGACAAAAACATTCAGACCTCCAAAGAGGTATTCTCCCCGTTCCTTAGGTTCTAAAATATATTCAAATGCTATATCCTTTTTACTGTCTATGTTTCGCTCTATAAGGAAATCCCGCTTTTGGAATTGAAAGGGAAGCTCGTCGATAGTTTTTGCGTTAATTTTAAACGGATAGTTATTTTTAATACTTACTTCCACCGTATTTTCATCTCCATTAGATAGTTTTTCTGGTAAAACACGATGTGCTTGGATGGCTTCTTTCTTATAAAATAATAGGACGTAATCCATGATAGAGGCAAGGATAACCAAAATTAATACCCCATGTGCAACCCATATAAATCTAGGAAAGAAAAAAGCTAAGACATAGCATACCATTACGGCGAAGAGCAGTAAAAATAGTCGGGTATTGAGGTATAAGTTTTTCAATTTGTTAGGTTAAAGATTTTTTAAGGTTGGAGGTCTTAGGTTGCAGGTATTGGGTTATTAGGTTTTGGGTTGCGGGTTATAGGTCATAGGTTTTTGGCATTATTTTATAGTATTTAAATAGTTGATTAGGCCATTTAGCATTTTTGAGATTTCTGTTACTTTTAAATTTAGGGCCTCGTACATTTCTTTGTCAATAAACTTTAAGTTCATAGAAATAATCATTTGCGTATCTAGCACAGCTAATCTTCCACGTGCAGTTCTTATAAATTGAATATAGTCTGTTGCACTTCCTTTAGAATTACCTACTGCAATATTTGTAGGAATAGAAATAGCTGTTTTTCTTAGTTCTGAAAAAATTTCATAATTTTCATTTGCCTGTAAAGCAGTAGTAATCTTATAAATTTCCTTCACTAAGTCCATCGATTTTTGCCAAACTAGTAAATCTTCGAAATTCGCCATAATTAATTTGGTTTTAGGTTGAAAGTGTGAGGTTATAGTTGTTAAGTTTTAAATTTCGTTGCGTTTTTACGACTTATTTGTAAATATAACTACTTTTGTTAGGTTTCTCAATTCATAACCTAATACCGACCTACTATCTAGTAGCTAACAGACCTATAACCTAAGATCTGCTACCTAGGACCTATCTCGGTATCTCAATACTTTCCAATATCTGCTTAATAATCTCATCCGCCGTTAAGCCTTCCATCTCTCGTTCTGGCGAGACGATAACTCTATGGCGCAATACGGCGTAGCTTGCATTTTTAATATCTTCTGGAGTTACAAAATCTCTTCCTCTTATGGCAGCAAAAGACTTCGAGGCGGTTAGTAAAGCTAAACTAGCTCTTGGTGACGCGCCTAAGTATAAAAATTGATTTTCTCTAGTGTTTACAATCACCTTGGCTATGTACTCCATGAGCTGAGGTTCTACCACAATTTCTTTTACGAGTTGTTGGTAGGTTTTTAATTGTTCTGCCGTTAGTATTTTCTGAACAACGTCGGTTTTATCATCTAATCTATTCTCGTGTTCGTTGGTAATGATTTGAATCTCTTGTTCTAGATTTGGATAATCCACGTTTATTTTGAACAAAAAACGATCTAATTGTGCTTCGGGTAGGCGATAGGTACCTTCGTGCTCTATTGGGTTCTGTGTTGCCACTACTAGAAAAGGCTCTTTCATTTGGTATTCCATGCCATCCATAGTAACCTGCCGTTCCTCCATTACCTCAAACAGAGCAGCTTGTGTTTTTGCGGGTGAGCGATTGATTTCGTCGATTAAAATAAAGTTGGAGAAAATGGGTCCTTTTTTAAACTCAAACTCTGCATCCTTTACATTGAAAATAGAGGTTCCTAATATATCCGATGGCATTAAGTCTGGTGTAAACTGGATACGGCTAAAATCCACATCGATAGTTTTTGCTAATAGTTTGGCTGTGATAGTTTTTGCCACACCTGGTACACCTTCTATAAGTACATGTCCGTTGGATAATAAAGCAGCGAGAAGATGTTCTACCATGGATTCTTGCCCTACAATTACCTTTCCTACTTCTGCTTTTACCTCTTCTAAACTTTGCTTTAGCTCTGTCATGTCTAGCCTTGACTCAAAAGTAGTGTTTGGCTTTTCCTGATTGTCATTTTCTAACTTTTCCATAATGGTATTTAATTGGGTTGTAGTTGTTTGTTTCTTTATTATTTATTACAATATCCTCAAAAGGTTTTCCGCTATTAATTTAATCTAGAATTTCGTCTAATAAGTTATTCATTTTAATTAAATCATCTTCTGTCACCCTTGCATTGGGATTTAGTCCTTTTCTGATAAATATTGTTGCATCTTTAATTTTACTTTTACTCTTTCCAGTTTTTAGATGTAAATCTCTTATGAACTTATCATCTAGTAATTGTGTATCTATTAAGAATTCTGTTCGTACGTGATGAAGGAAATACTGTGCTTTTTTAGCCATCATATCATGAGGATTTCCTTCTTGTAAGTATAGGTTTCCAATGCTCTTTACAAATTCTACGGTGGTATTTTCTAATGGTTCTATAACTGGTACGATTCGCTGTTTGCGTTTGGCGTTAAAAATTACAAAAAGCAGTAAACCACCTAAAAACACCCACCATGCATAACGCAGTGGTGGATTCGATAGGATAAATCGCATAGGAGATGATGATTCTGCTACTTGCTTATTAGCCCTGCTAAACCATACGGTTTCGCGATTGGGTAAATACGAAAATACTGATTCTACATAGCGACTATTATCGCTTTCAAGTAAATAATAATTGGTGAGAATAAGTGGCTCTGAATGCAAGTAAATAGTCCCTTTTCCGTGTTTTACTTTAATAAAATTGGCATATTCTTTTTCACCAACTTCTTTTCCTAAGATCTCATGGGACTTGCGAATCCTCCTAAATCCAGTCCTATTGGGTAGTTTATTTAAAACTATCGAGTCGGCAGTAAATTTTTTATCGGTAAGCTTTAAAGTACTAGTTTCTCCATAGCTGATGATTGTATGATATAACCCTAAGGTATCTGAAATAAAATTAGAGGTGTAAGTTGAAATAATCATGGCATCGGATCCACCTGCTACATTATTTAAAATCCTCTTCCAAGACTCATCATCGATAGGTGATTGGACAATTAAAATATTATGTGGCTCTTTCTCTTTTCCCTTGTAATATTCATAAGGTGAAATCGCTGCCTTGGTAACTTGGTTAGATAATAAGTTATCTACTTCTTTATCGAATACGTATAGACCAAAAGGACTTTTTTTATCTATATCATAGTACTTACGCCAATCGGTTAGTTGCGTCTTGTTAAGCTCTAACAAAGCAAGAATCACCAGTAAAACGATGAAAATAATCCCGTATAGTCTAATGGTTTTATTCATGGTTATCGGAATCTTGCTCAAAATCAATAGCTTCCATTACAGAAGTACTCTTAATTTTAAAGTTTATAAATTTCTGCTTAAAGTAACTATAAGCAGTTTTATCTATCTCAAATTCTCCATACCAGATGTAATCAAAAATATAGACCAGCTCTTCGAACTCCTGTTTTTGGTGTTTGTTTTGTAGTTCTTGGCTATAGTCTTGGTTTGTTTTTTCAGGATTCCAATGGATTTGTTTCGTATCGGCTAGGTGTTTTAATACAGATAGAAACTGATAGCGTACAGCCGATCGGTATTCTTCTTTATTTTCGAAAGTGGCGATGCGCTCATCGAAATTAATTTCATGGATATTCTCTTCCAAATTATGCATTGGAATCGGAAGCCTCTTATTTTTCTTACTAAAGAAATAGTTTCCCCTTTTATTCAATAGAAATTTAATCAATTGAAATAAAGCGAAAACAATAATCAGACTAGAAATAGTCCATATAGTAATCCTTGTGTAGCGTTCTGTCTTGACAGGATCTATATTGCCAAAGATAGCCTCTATGAGCTTTTCTAATTGTCTTTCAATTTTCTCCCATAATGACTCTTTTGGTTTTGTTAGGCTATAGTCAAATTCATCGCTACCATACTTAGTTTGAAAATTCTCTTCAAAACGCTTTGGATAAACAAGGTTGTCGGTTGTTTTATTTTTCTTTAAAAGCGAGTCGCTTAGATATAGTCTCTTTGTGGTAACAGATATGGAGTCGGTTACAGAAGAATTAACTGCGGCTATCTCTTTTGGGAATCCGAGTAGAAGGCAGAATAGAAAAAATATAAAAAGTTTATTCCTCATTTGTTCCTATGGATTCAATTTCTGTTAGGTCTACTTCTCTATGTAAATCGATTCTGCTATCGTAGTAAAGGAAACCAGTGTTTACATACAGCAGGTTCATCATTAAAAATGAAACTAGAATAGAAACGCCATAAATGATGAAAAAGACGGCACCCATACTATTTTCAAAACTACTTTCATCGAAGGTTCCTTGAGCTTCAGGGATAATGAAGGTGGTCAACATATAAATTACCATTGGAATCGTGGTAAAAATTGAAGTAGCCGTTTGAATAACAATATAAATAACAGTGGCTGATCCCCAATATTTCCAAAACGGCGATCTCCCATGTCCTTTTGGATAAGAGAATTGTGATTGTATAGCGTATCCTAACGCTTGAAAAAAGTTTTTATCAGTATGGAGGTAATCGTACATTAAAAAATTTATAACGTTCATTATAGCTGGCGTAATCAATAGCATAAGAAGGAGTCCAATAACTATAAATATAAGTAGAGAGGTTAAACTATAAATAACTAGCACTGCTGGAAATACTATAAAAATAATTCCCAACCAAAGTTTTAAAAGTCGACCTATATTATTTTTAATATCGCTTAGAATATCGTCTGCTTTAATTTTATTACTTCCTGTTTCACCTCGTCTTTTCATGTAAAAAACTGGATAAGAATAGGAGATGATTAGCAAGGCTAGGAAAAGTATAAACACTAGGATGGAAAGAGCTATAAGCATACCTTGGTTTTCTAGGAAGTAGGCTTCAAAATGAAAGGCTTCTCCGCCAATGTTGGAGCCAAATAGTTGTGAGAATAACTCTCGGTATCCGAAGACGAAAGCAATCACCAATAGTATTAATAACAAGCCATTGAGGAGGATAAAATTTTTAAAATAATTTCCTCCGTTTTCTTTAAAGAAGATAAACGTATCGCTAACTAACTTTCCAAACGTTCTTTTTTGATAAAACTGCATGTATTAACGGTGTTTTTTAGATACTTTAAATGGATAAATAACATAGTAGTAGGTTATAATTCCTAGTGTTCCGAAGATGATAATTATATTAAGAACACTTGGCATTACAAGCGCATATCGAGTGAGATATCCTTCGATAATCCCAGCAACAATGGTAAATGGGATGGTGCTTAGGAAAATCTTAAAACTATCTTTAAACCCTATTTTAAATGAGGTTAAGCGTGAGTAGGTCTTTGGAAAAAGAATGGAAGCACCAAGTATCAATCCTGCCATGGCACAAATTATCATAGCAAAAATCTCGAAAGCCCCATGCATCCAAATGCCCTTTGCACTATCGGCTAATGCACCATAATCGTAGAAAAAATACTGAAAAGACCCTATCATGATGCAGTTATAAATAAGCACGAGTAGGGTTCCTATCCCTGCAAAAATACCAAAGAGGAAAAGTTTGGCTCCCACCTGTACGTTATTTAAAATAATAGCAATACTACCACCCCAGTTGGTTCCTTGTTGATAAACTCCTACGGCATTTCCTTCCTCGATATTTTCAATAGTCATGTTCACATAACTTTCACCAAGAATAATGTTAACAAACTCCTTGTCGTAATGCGCCGAAATAAATCCAATTAAAGTGAATAAAATAAAAAACCCAAAGGCATAGTGTAAATACCTTCTGTATTCAAATGTTAATAGTGGCACTTCGGTTTTAAAAAAGTATACTAACCGATTTTGGTCCGTTCTTTTGGTTTTGTATATTCTTTGAAAAATGAGCGAGGCTAGATGATTTAAGTAAACGGTGGTTTTACTTTTCGGATAATAAGTCTGTGCAAACGACAAGTCGTTTACTAGATTTATGTATAGGGAAGACAGGTCATCTGGATTTTTTTTAACTTTTCCATCGATAACCTGCTCAATTTCGAGCCATTTTTCCTTATTTTGCTTTATGAATGTAATCTCTCTCATGCGAATGCTAAATTAACAAAATATATGTCTAAGATTCCTATAAATACCTCGCAAAATGTAAAGATTGATTTTGATACGGCAAGTGTCGGCGAAAGAATGTTAGCGTTTGTCATTGATATGGTAATAAAAATAGCCTATTTAATCGTTCTTTGGATCCTAATTTTTCGCGTATTAAAAATAGATAGTATTTTAAGAAGCTTGGATTCTTGGTCAATTGCAGCAATTGTGGGGGTCCTTACTTTACCATTTAACCTATACACTTTGGTGTGCGAGAGTTTGATGGAAGGGCAGACGTTTGGAAAGAGGTTAATGAAAATTAAAGTAGTGAAGATCGATGGATACCAAGCGAGTTTTGGAGATTACTTGATTCGGTGGATTTTTAGACTAGTAGACATCCTTTCCAACTCTGGAGTTGTCGGATTGATCAGTATGGTGGTTTCCAAAAACAATCAAAGGTTAGGGGGCATGGCATCAGGAACGGCTGTTATATCGATTAAAAGCAAAGTAAATATCTCACACACGATTCTGGAAGAGATTAAAGAAGGTTATATTCCTTCCTTCCCACAAGTCATTGGTCTTACGGATAACGATGTAAGAATCATAAAAGAAAGTTTTCAGAAAGCCTTACAAACCAACGATAAAGTAATCCTATCTAAATTATCGGATAAAGTAAAAGAAACCCTGCAGCTAGAATCTACAGCCAATCAGTTTACCGAGAAGCAGTTTATACAAGTTATTCTTAAGGATTATAATTATTATACTGGAGGGGAGGTTTAAAGGTGAAGCGTGATGCGTAATGGGTGATGCGTAATTTCGAGTTTCACTATAAATGTGCAATTTGTTATGATATTATTAGCTTATTTTTTAAACGAACATCTATGTAGTTCAATAGCCTATAGCTATTGTGCGTTTAATCGGTTAACTGTTTAGTAAAACCTTCTTCTATATAGTTTTGTTTTTAAATTATAGCTTTATTTTTGATAAACGTGATGGCTTTATGGGCTTTTTAAGTTTTACGCTGGCGCGAGAGTCCGCTCTCGTGTCCATGTAGTATCTTTTTTCAACTATTTTCTAGTATTGAATGACGTTGTGGTTATATCTTAAATGATGTCTAAAATAAACAGCGTAGTACAATTCCTTCGGAATTGTAGGCTAGTTTAAAAAACAACGAGTTGTTTTTTAAAGGAGTATTTCGTTTTTGCACTGCAAAAACGGATGGTTGAGTTTAGATCAGGATAAAACTCATCCGTTCAGAAGTTTACTTCTGAACACTCATCTGCCGTTTGCCTTAGGCAAACGCACTCATCTATCTATAAGTAGAAAGCTACTTATAGATACTACACTTTTGTTTTAACCATATACACATTTTAAATGCTACCCCTTCTTCATCACAAAATTCCTACTTGAAAATAATATTCCCTAATTTTGAATACCATTAAATAAAACATAGATGCCGCAAATTCCAAAGAAAATATTATTAGTAGAAGACGATCTGCAGTTGCATACCAATATTAAAGAGGCACTTATTGCCGATGGTTTTGAGGTAGAAGGGGCTTTTGATGGTATTATAGCAGAACGACTTCTAAATTCAAATACCTACGATTGTTTGCTAATCGATTTAAATCTGCCTGGAAAGAATGGTTATGAGATATGTGCAGACTTTAGAAAAACCGATGCGCTAACACCAATTCTTATCCTAACTGCATTCGATTCTTTGGACGATAAAGTAAAAGGCTTTGAACACGGTGCCGATGATTATCTTACCAAACCCTTCTATATTAGAGAATTGATTTTGCGAATCCATGCGTTATTAAAACGAAGTGTGGTACAAGAAACGCAGGACGAAGAGTATAGTTTACACGGCATTCACATCAACCATACTAGGAAAAGGGTAACTAGAAACGGACAAGACATTGATTTAACACGAAGAGAATATCAAGTGTTGTTAATGCTTCTAAAAAGAAATGGAGATTTTGTTTCTAAAAAAGAACTCGTCGAAGCCATTTGGGGATCTGCCACAGGAATGCACACCAATACCATTGAAGTTTATATCAATTTTTTACGCAATAAACTAGACAAACCATTTCAAACAGATAATATCAAAACCAAAATTGGCTACGGCTATTATATAGGTGCATAAGATGAGTATTAGAAAGAAAATATTATTCTATTTCTTGAGCACTGTTTTGTTGCTTACTACCATAACGCTAGTGCTGATTTATACTATTTTTAAAGAGTATAGAGAAGAACAATTTCAACAAAGACAGAGTGAGAAGATTAAGCAAACGCTGCAGTTGCTTACCGAATTCGAAGAGATAGACGAGGAATTGTTCGAAGCACTAGACCGATCGACTATTCATGATATTTACGATGAGAAGTTATTGTTATTCGATGCCAATCAAAAGTTGTTTTACGAAAGTGTGGATGATTTAACGATTGGGAAAACACAAGAGATTTTAAACCAACTTTCGGAAGAGACAGTTTGGGTAGAAACCAAAGAAGAGCTTTATGATGTAGTTGGGATAAGCATTCAACATAATGGCAATACGTTTTACGGGATTAGCAAAGCCTACGATAAATTTGGTTATGAATTACTCTCGTTTTTGCGCATGGCCTTTGTTGCTTTATTTATTGTAATGGTAATCCTAATCGTATGGGTGTCTTATTATTTATCCAATAAAATCTCTAAGCCTATTGCAAAATTAACCAAGGAGATAGCGAACTATAATTTGGAGGATGATAATGTGCATATTCCAGTAGATTCTGGCGAAGTAGAAACAGCTATTTTGGCCGAGCGATTTAATGATTTGATGGATAAGATAAAAGTGTCCTTTTCCTTCCAACGGAATGCTGTACAACATATTTCCCATGAGTTAAATACTCCGATAGCGGTGTTGGTTTCCAACTTCGAGAAAATGGAGCAAGAGTCCGATATGCAGGAACTTAAAGTGCTTATTCAAAAACAAAAGAAAGACACCCGAAAGCTAAGTGAAATTATCAATGCACTTCTAAAGCTGACTATGGCCGAAGCAGGGAGTAGTGCAGTAAAAGTTTCGATTAGAATCGATGAGTTGCTCTTTGATTTATGCGATGAGTTACAAGTGTTGTATCCAGATTTCCAGTTTCAAATAGAATATCAGAATGCCGAGATGAATGCTGATTTGCTAAAAATTTCGGCCGATAAAAATCTATTGCGAGCTGCGCTTATGAATCTCATGCTGAATTGTATTAAACATGGAGATGGAGAAACAGCTTGGATAAAAATAAAAGAGGTGGATGGAAGGCTTCAGCTGTCTTTTAAAAACCATGGAGCGGTGATTACATCAGAGGAACAACAGTATTTATTTAAACATTTCTTTAGAGGAAAGAATAGCCAAGGCAAAAAAGGATTTGGCTTAGGCCTGATTTTTATTCAGAAGATCCTAAAACTTCACAACGCAACCATATCGTACGAAGCCCCAGATGATAATACGAATGTTTTTAAGGTGAATTTCTAAAAAAGAATACCTGTCGAGCTTATTTTACAGTTTCATGTTCTATCCTTTTAAGCTTTACTCGATATTTTTAGAGTAAAATTTTATCCAAACTTTATTGACTTTAAGGTCAATTTAAGGTGTAATACGTTTTGTTTGCCATCGAAATTTATTTTCGGTTGCCTATGAACAACGTTTTTAAAATTATCGAGTTATCCATTTAGCTTCTGTAAAATTTGAGAATGGTATAGTGGTTCCTGTTTTACCATTCGTTCAATCAATTTGTGGAAAATACTATCCCCAAACTGAGATCGGTTTATTCGAAAACTATACTCATTAAAATA
>DATGSX010000037.1:0-20279 GCA_035302145.1 Flavobacteriaceae bacterium
AATGTCTAATTTTATCCATGGTATATATTTTTTTGTAGTAAATCTAAATATACACCATTTAGGTGAAACCTAAAAACCTCTCAGTCCTTTGTTTTACAAGGATTGCAGAGGTTTTATTTATGCTGTTGCGACTTTAGGGAAATTTAAAAAAGCTTATTAGTACTAATTAACAGATTAGTCGCTCGTACCTCGCTTGGGTTAGAAAGTTTAGTCGTTCGCAGGCTCACTTGCTTAGAACAACTAACTATAATTCAGAACTTGTATCCGTGACAGCTCTAGAGCCTCTTAAAAATGACATAAAGTAGGTCAAAATGCTAAAACACAGCAATTACTTCCATAACCGAAATAACTTATTCCTGTGGATTGAAGTTTAAATGCCATTGTTAAAAATATACGTAACTTTATAAAAAAGAATGCTTTATCTACACATTATGGCTAAGTATCGAATTTATTCTTTTGAAAAACTAAACGTTTATAAAGATATTTTGGACTTAAGAATAAAAATTCAACAAACTATCTCTTCATTTCCAAATAACGAAATATATGACTCTGCTCGTCAGATAAAAAGAGCAACAGACAGTATAGGTGCTAATATTGCTGAAGGTTCAGGTAGAGCCTCAAATTTAGATCAAAGTCATTTTACTAATATGAGCTATGCATCTGCATTAGAAGTTATTTATCACTTGACTATAGCTTTTGAGTTGGGTTTTATAACGCAAGCTGAATATGAAAGCCTTAGACAAGACATTGATAAAATCAACTATAAATTAAATGCACTATATAAATATCAAAGAGAAAATTCAAACTCTTTAAAAAACAAATAAACTCTCATTAGAACTTTACTTATTTTTCTAACCCAACGAGCATAGCGAGTAGCTAAACCGTTGTCGCAAGCGACAACACTAAGCCTTCTAAACAATTACGAAATACAATCTATATCGCAATACTACACTAACTAATCCTGGCCACTACCCCCTCATAACGCCAGAGCTAGCGAAGGCACATAACGACATAACTCCATAACGGCTACTAAGAAGATTTTATGTCACAACCATTTTCACCCATTCGCCAAGTCACTCTATCACTCTCTCAATATCACCCCCGCAACTCGCACCACGTATCTAATAAGACAAAGGCAACGAAGGCTCCCTTACTCACAACTTTTTCCATTCACTACACACAATTGTAAAGCAACAATAAAAAAGCCTTACCTTTGTGGCCTAATTAGAATATTAAAGTTTATGAACAATCCAATTTCGGGCTTTTATAAAAAAACAAAGCAGGAGAAGTTAGCGTGGCTTCGCGAGCATTACTTCCACGAAGACGAAGAAACATTAGCAACCCTAGAAAACTACTGGCATCCCAATAAGGAAGTTCAAAGTTTACACGATGAATTTATAGAAAACACCGTCTCTAACTTTTACTTGCCAATAGGTATTGCACCGAATTTTAACATAAACGGAAAGCTTCTAGCTATTCCCATGGCAATTGAAGAGAGTTCGGTTGTAGCCGCGGCTTCGAACGCAGCTAAATTCTGGTTAGAACGTGGTGGCTTTCATGCCGAAGTGATTTCTAGTGTAAAAAACGGCCAAGTGCATTTTACCTATATGGGGGATAAAAAACACCTCATCGCCTTTTTCAATCAGCACAAATCGGCATTCATACACGCTATTTCTGACTTACAAAAAAACATGCAAGCAAGAGGTGGCGGACTATTGAATGTAGAGCTTATAGATAAAACCAACGAGTTAGAACATTACTACCAGCTACACGCTACATTTGAAACTTTAGACGCGATGGGTGCCAACTTCATCAATAGTTGTTTGGAAGCTATGGCACAAGCATTGGAAGACTTAGGTTCGGAATATAAGCCGTTCAAAGAACAAAATACTTTTCCAATTGTAGAGATGAGTATTTTATCCAACTATACACCAGAATGTTTAGTAAGAGCAGAGGTTCAATGTAAAGTGGCCGATTTAAAACATGGAAATTTGGGTGGAGAAGAATTTGCTAGGCGTTTAGTACGAGCTGTAAACATTGCAAAAGTAGAACCTAGACGTGCTGTTACCCACAACAAAGGAATAATGAATGGTATAGATGCGGTAGTCATTGCAACTGGAAACGATTTTCGGGCAGTTGAAGCGGGTGCACATGCCTATGCCTGTAAAGACGGACACTATACTAGTTTAACCCATGCTGAAATTAAAGGAGATACGTTCCGATTTTGGATAGAACTCCCCCTTGCCATTGGAACTGTGGGCGGATTAACTTCCTTACACCCTATGGTCCGGTTTGCCCTAAGCCTATTAGAAAATCCGAATGCGAAAGAGCTTATGGAAATAATTGCAGTTGCGGGATTGGCACAAAACTTTGCTGCGTTACGCTCGCTGGTTACTACTGGGATACAACAAGGACATATGCGCATGCATTTAGGGAACATTTTAAACCAACTAGATGCCAATGCTAGCCAAAAAGAATCGGCAGAAGCCTATTTTAAGAAACATACTGTTTCGTTCAAGGCAGTAAAACATTTTCTAGAAAACAATAAGTAAGGCAATGAACTCCTATTATAGCCACGGAAAACTATTATTGACTGGCGAATATTTAGTGTTAGACGGTGCCCAAGCTCTTGCCGTTCCGTGTAAATTCGGACAGGTTTTAGAGGTTTACTCTAGCAGTCAACCTGGCATAACTTGGGCGAGTTACACCAAGGATGGAGAACGGTGGTTTCAACAAGATTTTTCTATAGCTAGAATAAAAGAAAATCCGAAAAACAATCCAGATTCTGTGGCAGACACCTTACAGAAAATATTACATCATGCTTATTTGTTGAATCCCACGTTTTTTGATAATCTAGCTGTTTCGTGTAAGACTAAACTTGAGTTCCCACGTAATTGGGGATTAGGAAGCTCTTCTACTCTTATTAACAGCATAGCACAATGGATCGGTATTGATGCTTACACCTTGCTTGAGCACAGCTTTGGTGGGAGCGGCTATGATATTGCTGCGGCAAAAAGCAAAAAAGCTTTTCTATACAATCGCTATGCTTCGCCAAGAATAGAAGAAGTGGAATTGAAGTGGGACTTTACCGATCAAATATTCTTTGTACATCGCAATCAAAAACAAGATAGCAAGGAAGGAATTGCTAGGTATAGGGCTAAAGCGAGCAATCAGAAAAAGAAACTTTCCAAAATAAACTCACTCACACAAGAATTTATTCAAGCGACTAACCTTGATCAATTAACGCATGCTATAGAAGAACACGAAAGATTTATCGCATCGGAAATCGGAATGCAACCGATAAAAGAAAAATTGTTCTCCGACTATCCACATGCTATTAAGAGTCTAGGCGCGTGGGGAGGGGATTTCTTTATGGCATTGGGAAAAGAAGAGGACAAAACCTATTTTAAAGACAAAGGGTATAAAACGATTTTATCCTTTACCGATATGGTTTTATAAAAGCATTCAATTCTAGACCCAAGCAAGATAAGGTTGTGGTTATACTATCGTAGATTAGAGTATTCCAAAATTCATTTAATCACACAAAAAGACTTCAAACTAAGCTAACATAGTTAATCTATCATCACTTATTCTCTTATATATCAAGAAAATTAACACTTATTAAATCAAAACCCGCTTAATAAGTTAAAACACTGGACATTACTAAACCTAATAGTTACTTTCGTAATAAGAGTTAATTAAAACTTTAAAAGAAATGAGGAAATTAGTATATATAATAACTTTAAGTTTCACCCTATTATTAATAAGTACCACAATTCATGCGCAAGGGTTAACCGTATCTGGTGACAGACCAGAGGATATTGCAAAAGCAAAGGTATCTATGTTACAAGATGAACTAAAGTTATCCGGCAACCAACAACGTGCTTTATTTAGAGCTTATGTAAAAAGAGAAGTAGGCATTAAAAAACATGTTGCTGACAAAGATGGTAGCAGTCCAGCTGTACTAGAGTTAAAGTCGAAACTAGAACAAGATTTAGAAAAGGCAGTGAAAAAAGAATTAACTGCAGAACAATTTGCAACGTGGAAAAAAGAATTTGCAGGTAAATAACAACATTCCATATAATAATTAAAAAAAGCCTTTTAGTTCAAACTAGAAGGCTTTTTTATGTTGACACTTTTATAGAAATTAGTTATTCCACCGAATGTAAATATAATTTCTGTCCGATTTGGATTTCATTCGATCGAAGGCCATTATATTCCTTTAATGTATCTACTGTCATATTATATCTACGCGCAATGCTATACAGCGTATCACCTTTTTGGACAGTATAGGTAGTTATTTTATCTGTTTTTCTATCGGACATATCGCTTTGTCCACCACTAAGCACCATGGCATCGTATCGATATAGTTGATAGCGTTCTATTAGATTAATTAATTTTTCAGGATATTTTGGATCGGTCGCATAACCTGCTCTTCGCAATCCTCTAGCCCATCCTTTATAATCATCTTTTTCTAAACTAAATAACGGTCTATATCGGCTGCGCTGAGTTAAAAATAGGGAGTGATCTCGATAGGAATATTTTACATGTGAATATTTTCTAAAACACTCTTGTAATTCATCATCATCATGGCGTACGGATTCGCCGGTCCAATCATGACACTTTATACCAAAATGATTGTTTGCTCTTATGCTAAGACTCCCTCTTCCGCTACCGCTTTCTAATATTCCTTGTGCTAATTTAATACTGGCTGGAATTCCATATTGGAGCATATCATCCATAGCATATTGCTTATAGGTGTCGATATAATTTGCAATAGGATCGGAGGAAACCTGTGGAGTTTCTTCGGTTTTTGTTGGTCCTTTTACTTCCGGCCTTTTCGGAGTTTCCTTTGGTTTATGACTTCGATCTACCTTATGGGTTGTCGTTCGTTTTTTTGCAGTAGCTTTCTTCTTAGACTTACAGCCTACTAAGCTAACACTAAGTAACAAAACGAATAATAGACTTCTTTTCAACATATTTACAAATTAATTTGCGGTAATTTTTTTCTAGCTAATAACAAATTCATTCCTTCTATTCCTTGCAGTCCTCCCGTATGAATAGCTAAAATACGGCTATTCTCATCAAAAAATGAATTTTTAATACATTCTCGAATCCCATACATCATTTTACCCGTATATATCGGATCTAAAAGAATACCTGTTTCTTCTTTAAATTCATTTATAAAATCAATCAACAGCTTGTCCACTTTCGCATATCCCCCAAAACAATAGGCATCGGTAACAAAGTAATTCATTTTATCGGTGTATTCCAACAAGGTTTTTTGTTGAAATGTTCCCTTTAGAACGGAGAAACCAAGCACTTTCTGATGTGGACTAGTAGATTTAACAATTCCGGCCATAGTGCCACCGGTGCCAACTGCAGTTGTAATAATTCGAAAGCTTTCATCCCCCGGCTGTACTATTTCTTCACAGCCCTTAACCGCTAAGGCATTATTGCCTCCTTCTGGTAAAATATAAGCGGTAGGATACTCGGCAAGAAGCTGGTCAGAAAATTCAGGAGTGGCCTTATAACGATATTCTTCTCTAGTTAGAAAGCGAAGTTCCATTCCGTATTCTTTAGCCTTTCGCAAAGTCGGATTAGAATTAATCGATTGGTATAACTCCTCACCTCGAATCATCCCTATCGATTTTAATCCTGCTTCCTTAGCTGCAACAGCTGTGGCTAATATATGATTGGAATACGCACCTCCAAAAGTCAATAAGCTCGTATAATCGTGTTCTTGAGCATATTTAAGATTGTATTTTAGCTTGTGGTATTTATTTCCAGAAATATATGGGTGTATCTTGTCTGCACGACGAATATACACAGAACATCCGCGTAGATCGAAGCCAGGGAAGGTAATTTTTTGCGTTATCGGTTCTGTAAGGTATGGGAATTCCAAATCAATTGGTGTTTTTTCTTAGCAAATATACTAACTCTTACTCAATCTAAACCGAACCATACCAATAGACTCGATTCGTCCTTCAAAATTTTGCAAAATAATTCTCGTATCTTTGTAGCACCTTATAATAAAAATCCAATATGACATTATACGAAATAGTTGGTAAAGAGCGTCTCCACGCCATTGTTCATAGTTTTTATGAAAATGTGTACCAGTCTCCTATTATCTCTCACCTCTTTGAGGGAGACCGAAGTATTATTGAAGAGAAACAAAAGAAATTCTTAACTCAGTTTTTAGGAGGACCTAAATTATATTCCGATGCATATGGACACCCTAGAATGCGTATGCGTCATTTACCTTTCGCTATCGATAAAGAAGCTAAAGATGAGTGGTTGGCACTGATGCGAAAAGCCATTTATAAACATATAGAGGACGAAGAACTAGCCGAAACCCTGTATAACTGCTTCCCTAAAGTAGCGAATCATATGAGGAATAGTTGAAAGTCGTAACTCGCCTTTCCCGAGAACTCGGCATGAATGAATCTTAACAGACGAATTGTGTTTTCGTTTATAATTTCATCCCGCAACCTGTACTTTTACGAAGAATCACTTATCGTTTTCGTCTGCGATTTAAACTACAGTTTCGACATCTTGAAAGGTAGGTTAGTGTAATTTCGTATACCCCGCTGGTATAGCCGATATTGGAAGTGTTCATATCGTAAGAGAATCCGAATCTGAGCTCTTCGAACTCCAAGCCTACAAAAGCATTAATAGAGGTTAGCAAATGACTATTGTTACCGTTTTTTGCAGGATTAGTCACTGCAGTCAGCCCTAAAAGAAGTAAGTCTATTTGATAGATAGCACCAATATCTAATCGGTTAAACCTATTTTGTTGCATATAATTTGCAGTCATCATAATACTATGTTCCAATAAAAAGGGAAAACGATAATTTCCGTGTATTGAATAGAATATATCCAATGGCACTCGTTGGCCTTCTACAAAAGATATATTGGGTCTGTTAAGATGTTTTACTGAGGCGCCAAACCAATAACTTGTTCCTCTGAACTCTAGTTTTTCGAATACAAGCCCAGCCGAAACGTCAAAGAAATATGGATTAATCGTATTGCTATAGAATGGATCTAGTGTAATCGGATTAATTGTTCCGGTGTCTATGTTTATTTGATCGGCCAAAGTAAGATTTCGGAAACTATTACTTTTATTTCCAACACCAATTTCAATTCCAGGTCTAAAAAACCAATCGTTGTTTAAATTAACTCGATGGGCATAATTAGCATTGATTTGGTAGTAATTATAATGGTTGAAGGTTTCGTATTGCCAAACTGCATTTATACCGATACCATATCCCAATCCAGGGCCATAATCGTACGACATATTTACAAAAGCATACTGTGTGGTTAGCTTTAGATCTAATTTAGGCCATTGCAACCTACTTATTACTCCAGCATAGACCCGATTGTTATCTTCAAACCCAGAAAACCCTGGATTTAAAGTTTCCTGAATATAGTTGGATTGAGTAAATAGCGGATCCTGTCCTCTTGCTAAATAAATAGTCAGAACTAACACTAAAGGAAATAGGAATTTTATTTTCATCTTGACTATTATTTTATAAGTATAAATGCCCCTTTACTCTCTATAGATTCATCAAAAACGGTGTGGGCTGTTAGGATGTAGTAATAACTTCCATTTTCGGCTTCTTCTCCTTTTATCTTCCCATTCCATCCGCGAATAACCTCGCCAGACTCCGAGTAAACAAGACTGCCCCATGTATCATAAATACGAAGCTCCAAGTCTTTCAACCCAATATATTCGGGCCCAAAAAGTCATTGAGGCCGTCATCATTCGGAGTAAAGGCATTGGGCATAATAAGCCTATAGCCTTTTTTTATAACAAGGGTCCTAGTGTAAGTATATACACACCCAAATGGATAGATTACGGTTAGCGTTACCACATAAGTACCTTCATGTTGATAGGTATGTGTTGGATTTTCTTCGGTGGAAGAATTTCCATCGCCAAAATTCCATGATACGCCTTCATAGTTCCCGGTAGAGGTGTTGGTAAATTGAATGGGATCTAGGCTGGCAAAGAATCCAAAGTTCGTATATCCAAAAGAAGTAGCTTCGAAATTTGGATCTCCTAATTCAGGAATTTCCACATCCATACTTCTGGTTATTCTACACCCACGATTATCAATCACCTCTAGGGTTACCAGGCCACTTGCGGTGGTAGTCATAGTTTCGTTGTTTGCTCCACTTACTGTCCCGCTCGACCAGAAAAATTGATAAGGTGGAACTCCTCCACTAGCCACTGCTGTAAAAGTTCTTATAGCCGTATGTGCTTCACAATCAAATTCGGATTGATCTTGAATTTCCACTTCTAATGGTCTTGGCCTCTTCACTTCCCAACTACCTTCCATTTGACAGCCATTAGCATCGATTACTGTTACGTAATACGTATTCGGTGGTATATTTTGTAAATCTTCTGTAGTCGTTCCATTCGACCACATAATGCTATATGGCGGGGTGCCTCCAGAAATAGAAAGCTGTATGGATCCCGAATCGGCGTTATCGCAATCTAACGCATCTGTAACTTCGGCTAACAACTCTATTTCGGCTGGCTCAACAATGGTAAAGCTTTCTTGAATAACACATGGAACGCCATCGGTTATAGTAACAGTATAAGTACCAGGCCCCAAGTTATTTCGCTCCACACCAGCAATAGGATCATCGTCCCACACTACGTTTATAGGGGGTGTTCCACCTTGAAAATTAAGAACGATTCTTGCGTCGTTTGCACCAACACAAGATATTTGAATGACTTCTGGATCGATAAGAAATACTGGCACTTCTTCTATTTCATAGGTAAAAGACTTGCTACAGTTAAGCGAGTCAGTAATCGTTATAGTATAAAGCCCCGGAGATAAATCGGTTTGCAGCATTCCCGTTCCAAAATTACTCCACACTACTGTATAGGGTCCTACTCCTCCTGATATGTCATGTATGGTAATAGATCCGTCATTATCGCCGTAACAGGCTATTTGTGTGAGTGAAACTTCTATGGAAATCTCATCGTTTTGGGTTATTTCAAATACTTCTGTCACTTCACATCCAGAGCTATCAGTTGCTACTACTGTATAGATTCCTGCAAAAATATTATCGATATTTTGATCGTTACTACTATACCCGTTAGGACCATCCCAATCATAGGTATACCCAGGACGTCCACCAACCACACTTACTCCTAATGCACCTGTAGACTCTCCATAACAAAGAACATTGGTTTGTGTGTCTAATGACAGTACAAGTACAGGAGGTTCTTCTATTACAAAGCGCTGCGTTATAGCACTGCATTCGTTAGCATCGGTAACACTCACTACATAAGTGCCAGGACCTAAATCAGAAAGATCCTCATCATTGGAAAATGGAATCCCATCTTTGGTCCAGGTATACACATAAGGTAAGGTTCCACCTTCTACCGTTATATCGATTGTACCGTCATTCGCACCAAAGCAGGAAATGGTTTCTGGATCGAATAAAACAGTGCCAAATCTCAATTCTTCTGGTTCGGTAATGGTGAATGTTTCGGTGTAGTTACATCCTCCATTATCCGTAACCTCTAAAACATAGGTCCCCGCTATTAAATTATAAATATCTTCATCGGTACTTGTATAGCCATTCGGTCCTGCCCATATAATGACATAAGGAGGATTGCCTGAAAAAGGAATTCCGCCAGAGATGGAAATTTCAATGGCACCATCGTTCCATCCAGAGCAAGAATTATGTGTAAGGATCGCATCGACCGAAATCGATGGAATTACGGTAACAACCACCTCGAAGGATTCGCCAATACAATTTCCTGAACTTGGGGTTATAGTGTAAGTAGCGGTAGCAGGAGAATTGGTTGTGTTTACCAAGGTCTGAGAGATATTCGTGGTTGGGGTAAGCTGTCCAGTTGCACCATTAATTGCTCCTGCTGGATTTACCACTGGTGGTGGCCAAGTATAGGTGGCGTTTGAAGGAACTATATCGCCGTTAGAACTATCTGGAATAATTTGAAAAGCATTATCGCTACAAATGGTAGTTTCGTAATCGCTGATTTCGGGTGTTTGGCCAATTACTATAGGTACTATATCTGTTGTTATAGCACCACATCCGCCACCGGGAAACGTTATAACACAATAGTAATAAAACACACTTACGCCTGTATTAGGCACTACCAATGTGTTGGAGTTTGTACCTACTGGTGTAGGGGTAACGGTATTGTTTGTGGTGTTCGAATACCACTGGTAAGTCGGAGTACCCACCCCATTAGCAACTACTACTTCTAAATCTAATATCGTATCACCTAAACAATAATCGGCCCCTATAGGTTGGGTTATTATGGAGGGGCTTTCATTGACTGTTATGGTAAATACCATAGGATCGCCTGGACAATCTTCAACAAGATATGGGATTACGGTATAGGCTACCGTACCCGTTGCTCCACTAGTTAAAGTAAGTTGATGCGGAGGTATGGTACTAGTATTTCCTGTAGGGATAACGCCTGTTATATTATTTGTAGGGGAAATACCTGTCCAAGTATAACTAGTATTAGCTGGATACGTAGAGGAAAAGACAATCTCATCTGTCATTGTTCCCGAGCATATATCTTGGTTTACATTGGTATTAGTCATAGTTGGAACTTCCGAAAACATAATCGTTTCTGAATCGATTGTCGTACCACAACTATTGGTTACCTCCAACCTCAAGACATAGTTATTTAGGGTGTAAAAGTTAATTTCTGGTGAAATGGAATTTGGGCCAGTTCCATTAACAAATTCCCAATCTATTGGCGATGCACCAATATCTAAACTCCAGAAATAGGTAGCCGATTCTGAACTACAATTAGAGACGGTGGCTATTGGTTCTACTGATGGGTTTTCTCCACAAAGATATCCTATGGGTTGGATTTCCACCTCTGGCGGAGCTGTAACAAGTATTTCTTGTGGAGTACTAGATGTTCTTCCACAAGCGTTTGTACCTTCAAGAACGATTTCATACCGCCCAGGGGCAGTGAATTCGATTTCAGCAATTTCGGAAGTAGCATCGGTGCCGTTGATAAAGGTAGCGCCATTTGTAGTGCCACAAAAATCTGGGATATAATTAATCACCCATTCAAAAGTTGCTATTGTACATGGGTTTTCTATAACTGTTGTATTGCCTAAGATGGTGCTATATGGGGTACAACCTTCGGTTATCGACACAGTGAATTCTGGAATTAAAGCGGCTTCCACACAGATTTCATGTGTAATGATTTCAGTAATACCACAATGGTTTTGGGCGTATAACGAAATGGTATAAGAACCAGGATTTGCGTAGGAATGTGTTGGCTCGAAATCAGAATAGGTAGTTCCGTCGCCCATATCCCAAAACCACGTCACAGTAGTATCACAGTTAAATGTATAACCGTTATTAGATGTATTTGTAATGGGTACAGGAGTATTTACACAACCATTGTCGGGTATAATAAAACTTACCTCTGGCTTTTGATAAACCGAAATCGGACCTGCTGTAAGATTAGTTACTCCACAAGCAGTAACTATATTTAAAGACACGTAGTAATCTGGATCTGGACAATTGCTTACGGTATAAGTATGTGGTATAGGATAGTCAGCAGAGGCTGCTGGATTGAAGGAATTATAATAAATGGAAGATTCCATTTGCACTTGGTTTAAAGATATAATGGTGCCATCGCCATAATCAACATTATAAACAGTATCGGGTGGATTATCGCCCCAATTGCTTATTGCGAACTCTAACGGGCTGGCAGGTAAGCATAAATAGACTGTGGCACCAGGAGTTACGATACCACCTTCAGGATTACTTGAATTACTTACAACATAGGTTCTTTTAGAAGTACATCCGTTTACACCAAAACCAGTAATAACTAGATCAAAAAAGCCCTCATTTATATACGAATGAGTAAGCGGAAATGTAACATTATTGTCTATGGTTCCATCGCCCCAATCAACAGAAAAAGAAGTTACGCAGGGATCTGAGTTTGGGTCTAAACCGATTGTGAGATCATAGGGTGCACCACTAATATTACAATTTTCGAAGGGACCACTTACTCCAGGGTTTAAATCCACCACATTAATAAAAGGCCTTCTTTTTACTGTAACTATTTGGCTTACCGTAGTAGATCCAACAATATCTGTAACGGTAAGGAAAACAGTGAAATTGGCGTCTGGCCCGCAACCAAATGCATCAAATCTATGCAGTGGATTTTGTAAATTAGAAGTAGAACCATCACCAAAATCCCAACTATATATAAGATTACCTGCACCAGAGGCTGTAGATGTAAATCGCATCAATATTCCAGAACAGGAATTGTTGTTTGTAAATGTAAAGCTAACGGTAGGTACAGCTACATCGAATATAGCAGCACTCGTCTTAAGTGGTTTTTCTATCACATTAATTGCTTTACAAACTGTTGCAGAAGAAATTAGTATGTATAAAAAACAGCCAGTATATAGCAAACTCTTAAACCTCATAACATACAGGTTAGATTACATCAAATATAACCCCTATATACTACACTTATAGTAATTTAAATCACAAACAATTCCCTATTTTTAATAAAATTCACACTTTAAAACATATATTCATTAAATATTGAAACAACAGGTGCTCTTGCTATAAGTTATATTTCATCCATACAGTTTTTATTATTCATCATGCTTATCCTTTTGCAAGAGTAGGACATTTTATTATGTGTTATGGTTATAGATTGAAATGAATTTACCTCAGGCTGCTGATGTAAAGTCTTTCGACTAGTGTTATTATCCATCAGTTACTTTCTTTTTTATGGAGCTTATAAAATAAAAAATCGGCTTGTAGCGAACTACAAGCCGATTTACTTTATCTATATATAGCTATTTCTAGTAGAAAGTAGCTCTATTATCTTCTATTTTAGCCTTTGCCTTTAGTGTGTTAAATATCTTTTCTTCAACATTTACTTTTTGGTTTTCGGCATTTAATTGGTTTACATACATATTGTAATTGTCTATTTGCGTGGCTGGGTTTTTCCCTGTAACCTTAAGCATAAAGACACCGTTATCACCATCTATTAATCCCGAAGTAGCGTTTACATCTAAACCAAATGCTGCACCAACCACTTTTGGCTCTACTCCTGCTTCTGGCAAGCGTGGATTAGCACGTGTTACCGCAGTTGCATTTTGGATTTCTAGTCCTTTGCTTGAAGCAAAATCTTCTATAGTGGTTGCTGAAATAGAGTTTCGAATCATCTCTGCTTTTTTCTGGTTTCTTAGTATCGGAGTTACTTTGCTCGATGCATCGGAAACCGGCATTAAGCCATGATCGTTTTTGCTTGTAACCTGTACGTATACATAACCATTTAGTAAATCAAAACGCTTAAAATCCCCAACTTTGGTTCCTTTCTCATAAGCCCATGAAACTATGTTTCTGTTCTGACCTAATCCAGGAATGTTAGAGGCCATTGCACCTAAACCAGTTGCCGTTTTAATATCTAAGTTTTCTGCATTTGCTGCTTGCTCAAAATCGGTATCTCTTACAGCCATTTCGAACTTAGTAGCGCGAGAGAAATTCTCTTGAATCGTTGCTTCCGATGGTTCGATTGGCTGAATAACGTTGGCTAGTTTTATTGCACGAGTCTTTTCGTTTTGATCGGTTATAGAAACTATATGATATCCGAACTGCGTTTCTACTACGCCAATATCGCCAACCTTATTTTCAAAAACAAAATCATTGAATGGCTTTACCATTGTATTCATGGTAAAGTAGCCTAACTCTCCACCCTTATCTTTATTTGCAGCATCGCCCGAATAGGTAGCTGCTAATTCTACAAATTTGCTGTTATCTGCTTTTATAACATTTTGCAAGCTATCGGCTAGTGTTTTAGCTTCCTCTTTAGTTCTGGTTATCTCTGGACCTGCATTCTGCAATCCTTCCCAAGAAATTAGAATATGACTAGCTTGTACGGAGTCTGGTAAATGTCTTTCTTCGATAACTTTCGATAAAATATACGCATCCCCAACTTTAAAAGGCCCTACAATAGTTCCAACTTCAGCTTCGTATATCTCATCCGCTTTATCTTCAGGTAAATCCTTTTTAAAATACCAGATGTCTTGGTATGGGGCAGCTGAATTTGTATTTACAAACTCTGCATGGTCTGTAGTATCTCTAAATCCAGGCAGTGTATCATTAGCTTGAATGACGGCGTTATATTCTATTCGCTCATCTAGCATAGCTAAAAGATCCTCTTTTATTTGCTCCTCATCGCTTTTGGAAGCAGTTTCTTCAAAAGTAACGAATCGCAGGGAAGCTTGTGGCTCAACTTGAAACTGCGATGCATGTTTTTGAATGTAAGATTTAATTTCATTTTCGCTAACCGTAATCTCACTATCATCGATTGTGTTGTATGGAACGTAAGCAAATTGCAAGTTAACCTTATCGTTTTCTAACTTATACTGTTCTTTACCTTCCACAATAGTGGTGGTTAAACCTCCTTTAACCAACTTATTATATCGGTCTTGTTTTGCTACTTGGCTAATTTCTTCAACAAAAGCATTCCAATTGTAATACTCTTGTGGTGAGAACTCGCGAATACTTGCAACATATTCTTGTACACGTCGCTGATCGTATTGTCCGTTTTCGTTTTGAAAACTTGGGTTATCTTCCAACATTTTACGCATCATGTCGTTTATCATGTTGCGCTCTGCCGACAGGCCAAGCTTTTCGTACTGCTCGTCGTATAGCACACTTTTGAGTTCATCTTGCCACACTATTTCAACTGCATCGGTAGTCGATGCGGATTGTCCCATGTTCTGGCGGAATGCCTCTACTCTATTCATAAACTCATCGCGAGGAATGTCTCTTCCATTCACTTTAGCAACGGAATCTCCTCTATTTGTAGAGAAACCTCCGTTTTGAATTACATCCATCATAATGAATGAAAATAGTGCCAACGCTATAACAACTATCAGGACTCCCGATCGATTTCTAATTTTGTTTAAAACTGCCATCTGTCTGTAACTAATTTTATTGGTGGCGAAAATACCACTTTCCTATGATTTTTAAAAACTTCCTTGCTGAAATTATCTTCTTTTAATTATTTAACCCAAACTGCTCATCAAAACTAACTAAACCCCTCTATATAAAGTCGAAATATAGATGTTAAAGCCTTTATGGTCTAATTTTATATAAAATTAGATTAAGAGTCTTTATCTACAAACACCTCTACAAGTTCAATTTTTGTGTTGGATACCTTTAATATCTTAAACCCAAAACCCCCTAAATGCATCGTTTTACCTTTTTTTGGAATTTCTTCGGTATGGTGCAAAAGCATTCCCCCTAAAGTTTCGTAGGCATCGTTTTCTGGTAAATCCCAATTATAGGTCTCGTTCAAATAATCCACTTCTAACCGTGCAGAAAACTTATAATGGTTGGCTTTTATTCGCTCTTCGGTCAATTCTACCGAGTCGTGTTCATCTTCGATATCGCCAAAGAGTTCTTCTATAATATCTTCTACTGTCATTATTCCAGCGGTTCCACCATATTCATCGACAACCGCTGCTATACTCTTGCGCTTTTTCATTAGAATATTCAATGCATCCTTCGCCAACATTGTTTCGGGTACTAACACTACTGGGCGTAACACTTCTTTAATGGTTGCGGGTTTTTTAAACAGTTCGAATGCGTGAACGTAGCCAGACAGGTCGTCTATATTGTTATTGTACACTAAGATTTTTGATAATCCAGTTTCTACAAATAATTTATTCAGCTCGTCTAGTGGAGTATTTACTTCTACTGCGACTACCTCGGTTCGCGGGATCATCACTTCTCTAGCACGGAGATCTGAGAAGTCTAAGGCATTTTGAAAAATCTGAATTTCCGTATCTAAATCCTCACGGTCTTCTACTGTTTCCATTTGTTCCGAAATGTAATTCCCGAGTTCTATTTTAGAAAAGCTCAATTGCACCTCATCGCCTTCTGTTTTAAAGAACACACGAAGCATAGAATCGGAAAGCCATACGATAAACTCTGATATAGGCGAGAAAATAACATAGAAGACATAGGCAGGTATGGCAAAAACCTTAATAAAGGTATTGGCGTAAATTTGGAAGAATACTTTTGGGGTAAATTCTGCTGTTAGTAAAATAACTAAGGTAGATATTGCTGTATGCACGAGTAATTCGGCTATTCCTTCTTGAATCGGGAGGAGGTCTACCAGTAGTTTCCCCATAAAAAGCCCGTATACCACTAAGCATATGTTGTTGCCGACAAGCATTGTGGTAATAAACTTGGATGGTCGCTCGGTGATTTTTTTCAGGACTATAGCGATAAAGCTCTTTTGCTTCTTCTCAATTTCGATATGCACTTTATTGGAAGAAACGTAGGCTATTTCCATTCCCGAAAAGAAAGCAGAAAGCAGCAGGGTTATTATTATTACCACATAGATTGTCATTACTTATCTTGTTGTTCTTGTCTTTTTTGCATTCGCTTTCGGAAAGCGCGTTTAAAGAAAAACATAAACACCCCTATTACAGCAAACGCTATAAACAATACAGGGCGTGAATCTTCTAACCCCCACTCTGTCACCACCTTATAAACAGACAGTGCGGCAACTACCAAATAAAGGTATTCAAATATATGAGAAACTTTTGATAACATATTTTATTCGTTTTTTCGTTTTACTTGCTCTACTTGTTGTACACTTAGGTTATCACGCGATAAGAAATTGGTAAAATCTTCGTTCGAGTCAAACCTAGTGCCCTCGTTTATAGAGCCGTCTTTAAATATTATGGTATAAGGTTTATCGGTAAACAACCATTTTTTTTCTTGACTCCAATATAGTTGTTCTGCATGTAACTCCACACTATCGGCAGTAATAATCACTACATTATCACGTAAGTCTACCAAGTGCATGTCTATAAATCGCATAGCATAATCGGCAATTACTGTAGTTTTCTCGCCTTCTTTACTCCAGAAGTCTACTTTTACTCCATCTAAAAACTTTTGGTAGGGAAAGCTTTGATTCGAGTAGTCAAAGACTTTTTCACTGATCAGATTACTGACTATTTTTCCTGAATCTGTATACTTTAAATTGACTCCCTTTCCTTCGGCCATTGGTGCTTCGTCGGAATAACTTAATTGTCGTGCTTCTTTATATTTGCTTTCGCATGCAAAAAGCACAATAGCCAGTACAAGACTGGCTATTACGCTTTTATATATCCTTATATATTTTTTCATTTTTACAATTGAGGCACCGTAATGCTTCCACCTATCCAACAGTTCAGCTGAATAACTTTTCCACCCATCGCGTCGTTATGAATATCGGTACGGCTAGGCGCACGCTGTCTATAGCTTTCTGCGGTAGCTCTTGCTGTTTGTGCAATAGACACATCAACTGCAGCCGCACGGTCGGCCAATTCTGCTGCTTTCCAATATACTGCTCTTTTCTCGAATGCAGTCGTTCCACAGTCGTTAGCACTATCCGCATACAATGCTGCAATACGAAGGTAGGCTAAACCGTTCGATTGGTTAAGTGCTAAGTTTCTGTTATAATAAGCTCTAGCTTGCGATTTATTGTTTCGCTTGCGATAGTTTTCAGCCATCATGAAATATATACGTGCCTTTCTTACATTATCCGTTGCCAATTCTGCAGCTTGACTATAATACTCCATGGCTTGGTTTATTTTCTTCTCTTGCTCTAGCATTCTTGCAAGGTAATAAGCAGACTCTGCCGAAGGCTCTAATTCATGCAAGCGTTCTGCTAACTTAAAGAATAAGTCGGTTTCACACTCTTTTGCATCTAAACGATTGGAGGCTGCTTTAAGCCACTCAATATTGTCCTTATTATCCTCATATTCTTTTTCGTATAATGGAATCAAGTTATCACAATCCGCTAGAATTCCTAATTTAGAATTAATGCTTTGTCTAACTTTCCCATAAGAACCAAGATTTGTTTCATAGGACTTTTTGTTTCGTGCTTCTCTAGCACTTAAAGCTACACCTTCTTCTTCTTTCGTCATAAGGTTGGTTAAGGTTTCTGCCATTTTATTACGCTGAGAATCGATTTTATTGATTACCTCATCATAAAGCTCAAAAACTTCTGGCAACTCTTTTTTCTCTTCGTTGAACAAGTCTACTGCTAACGAAAAATAGGTGTAAATGCTTACTGGACTATTAAAGCGTGCCGGATCCATTTTATATGCTTTATCGAACTCTTGGAACAGTTCCTCTTTGGAAGCCATATCCTTATCAAATTTGATTCGCGCTATTGATTCCAATTGCTCTGCTCGATTCGTACGATCTGGGAAATACGTCATCCTATCGGCATATACCTTTTCTAAATCTTTAATTTTATCTAAGTCGCCTTCGTCAATAAAATGCCTAAACATACGCTCTGCATATTGGTATATAGCCAAGCTATAGTCTGGACATGCTTCTATTAATGCATCGTAATGACTTAATGCTACCTCATAGTTTTTTACTTTAGCTGGCTCCACAAATAAGGAAGTCAACTCGGCGCACTGCATATTACTAGCAATTGTGTGAGATGCTCCAAAAGTACTTAATAGCACAGCGAATAGTAAGGTTACTTTTACTCTCATAATACTTAATTTAAATTAGGCTTTTTTTGTTTTAGTATATATAACGTTTTTGGAACCATTTATCGTTTAAGGATAAAGTTAGAATGACATTAAAGAAGTTCTCTTGAATCAAACCACTTTTATTGGTTCCTCTTTTTCCAATCTCTAATCCTAAGTTTACATTAGAGAAAGTACGTCGCATTGGTACTCCTACTCCAAAAGATATGCCAAACTCATCGATATCCTGACCGTTTACATTCAATCCCAAATCCTCATAACGCATTCCCATGCGGTACACCACTCGTTTAAACACCCCTGAGAGTGCACGGTAGTTGGGAATATAGTATCCTCCTAGTCGATAAGATTTTGCATCATTAAACTTTACATTATTTAGGGCCAGTGAGTGAGAATTAAAACTTTCTGCACCTCGTTGGGTAAATTCCGCACCCAAAAACCAATGTTTATCCGATCCATATCCAAGACCAAAGGTAAGCTCTTCTGGCATATCCATGTCTCCTTTCACCATATCAAACTCACGTCTATCAATAGTAACATGGTCCCCTTCAGAATTATACATTATGGACTCAAGCACCTGGTTATTTTCGGTGCTTAGACTATATTTCGGATTATAGGTTACAGTTCCCACTAAGTATTTACTATCTACTAATGGTATTGTATAAGAAGTAGCCAATTGAAAGTCGAAACCAGAAACATCGAATTCGTTACGCTCTCTTGTTGCATAATTAACCCCTAGTATTCTGCTAATTCCTATATTTTCAATACTTCCGAAATTATATCCAGCTTGCACCCCAAAATTCCAATGTTTTGTAAGCGCATATCCCACAGATAAAAAGGTTTTACTTACTCCACCTTTCCCTTCATATTCCATATAATTATCATCATTGCTAGAGGTTAAATCGTACCCTACAGATGTGGATGGTAATAAACCAAAACTTACGCCGAACTTATTGATTGGGATTCCCATTGCTAAATAATCGAACGTTGTGGTAGTAGCCGTATGTGTTTTGCCACTTACCTTTTGGTTAGCACGTTGATAACTCATACCAACCGTATAGTTCACCAATTCTAATTCGGCAAGACTTGCTGCGTTTTGGATATTGAGGTGGATACTATCCGATGCTACCCTAAGCCCTCCCATTGCTCTGGTATCGGCAGTCCCTTTAAAATTAGTTGTGCCCATTCCATAAAAGGAGTATGGGGATACAGTTCCCTGCTGGGCAAAGGAGTTACAAGTTATTAGCAGTACAACTGCCATTATTAAAATTCGCTTCAAGATATATCTTTATTATAATTTAGAATGTTCAAAAGGCCTTCCAACAATAAATTTGTGTTGGCAAAGATGTCATTTTTTATAGTATCTCGCAAGAATTGGGCATCTCCTCCTGTTAAAACTGTTATTAAATCAGGAAATTTCTTGCGATAAGCATTTATATAACCTTCTACCTCGTAGGCCATACCAAGCAAAACACCCGAGTGCATAGAATCCTGCGTGTTCGTTCCAATAAGCGACACTTCTTTAACCCGTTCTAATAACGGAAGATTCTCGGTAAACGTATGCATGGCTTTATAACGCATTGTTAATCCAGGCGAAATAGCCCCTCCGTAGTACGTTGCTGTTGCATCGATAAAATCATACGTAATACACGTACCGGCATCTATTACTAGCACATTAGCATTTGGGTATTTTTGAATAGCACCGCTTACAAGTGCGATACGATCTAC
>DATGSX010000038.1:0-8307 GCA_035302145.1 Flavobacteriaceae bacterium
AACGTGTTTGTGTCGAGTAGACAAGGGGAGTTTCACCCCAAGCCTCTCACAGAACTGTACGTGATAGTCTCCCATCATACAGCTCTTCTTATTCAATTATTACTTTTAGTTGGAGTATCCAACGTGCCAGTGGTAAAATAAACTCGGGAATTGTTTCCGAACTGTATCTAACCATTTATAGGCTTTTGTTAGATTATTCCTATACCGTTTATAATGGTATCTAGCCCATCTTACCAGTTTTATACGTAATATATAAAACACTTTGGACAAACTATAACCACGGTACTTTCCAAAATAACGTATCCATCCACGGAGCTTTGGATTTAAGTGGTGCGCAATACCAACTATACTGTCGCATCGCATTCTTGGGATATTCATTTTCCTGATTTGTTCAAATATTCGTGACCTTGACTGGATACTAATTGCACAATCAAATCCCAAAAACAGTCTGCCTGTTTTCTTTGATTTTGAAGTACGTGGCTGAAAAGTATATCCCAAAAAATCAAATTTAACTTTCTGATACTTTTTTTGCCTTCTAAAATCCCTACAATATACGATCTTCGTTTTATCTGGATGTAATTTCAATCCACAATCCTCAACCCTTTCTTTGATTTGTTGTAAGCTTTGCTCTGCTTGACTTTGTGTCCAGCAATGAATAATTATATCATCTGCATAGCGTACAAACTCAATGGTAGGATTAAATCTTACAAGCCAAACATCTAAGGTGTAATGCAAAAACAAATTAGCCAATAATGGACTGATTACCCCACCTTGAGGTGTACCGTTTGTTCTAGCTACAATTTCACCATTGGAGGTTTGTAACGGAGCTTTGAGCCATCTTTCAATGTATCTCAGAATCCATTTTTCTTTCACGTGTTTGCTAAGTGCTTTTTGTAGCTTGTCATGGTCAATGTCATCAAAGAAGTTCTTGATGTCTAAGTCAATCACCCAATCATATTTCCAACAGTTATTACGAACCTGTTCGAGCGCTTGATGTGCACTGCGTTTTGGTCGATAACCATAGGATTGTGGATGAAAAATCTTTTCCAGCCTCTCCTCTATTTGATTCTTTATAACCGTTTGAGCTACTCTATCACTAATCGTAGGAATTCCCAACTGACGGATAGTTCCATTTTTCTTTGGAATATCAACTTGTAAGACTGGTGGTGGAAAGTAACTGCCCGAGGCTAAACGGTTCCAGACTTTGTACAAGTGTCGATGTCTTTGTAAGTCATATTCTGCCATACTCAAATCATCTACTCCTGCACTCTTTCCTTTACGCTTTACCTGTAGATAAGCTTCCCATACCATTTCTTTGGTAATCGGTAATGATTTTGTTTTCTCAAGTTCAATCATCCTCTTGCGAGTTGTAAAAATTTGATAAAACTGAATAAGTCAGCCTCTTCGCTCCATTTCCATTACAGAAATTTCTTCACTACTACAGACTGATCCGTCCCTATACCAAGCTTCGCTATTCTGCCTCTAGTTTGCGCTATTGTGCATTTCACTTAACATCTTGGTACAGGTTCCCGAGTTCCGTAAACAAGCCCGAATAATGGTCATGCCTCCTAAATGACGCCTGCCGTCCAGCCAATAAACAGGTGACCGCTAGACTTATAATGTTTGTCATACTTCAAACACTTTTGACAGAAGATAGCACTTTCTCGACACTTCATCAGAGGTTCATTTGCATTCATCTCCATTATTCATACCTGACTAGCTCTTGGCATAATCTTTTCCATAACGCTCAATACCTTGGCTCTTTACCAAAGCACCTTATGG
Organism: Flavobacteriaceae bacterium; assembly: GCA_035302145.1. Classification (GTDB taxonomy): domain Bacteria; phylum Bacteroidota; class Bacteroidia; order Flavobacteriales; family Flavobacteriaceae; genus JAJYTI01. Next base: position 1,783 of record DATGSX010000038.1, read on the forward strand.
TGGTTTGATGCTCTCCCCTGTAGGACAACACCGGTGGGTCGGTTCCACCATCTTGTAAACAGTTGCGTAACGATTTTCAGCCAGTCGTTACTCTCGGCACACGTATGAGCAGTAGCGGATTTGAAAGTACAAACCTTTCAGTTTAGCACAAAGCTTATTAAAAGCACAGACCTTGATTTTACCACTTCACCCGCTATTGCTTATACACAATGTTGTGCGTTCGCCCTTTATTTTCAGTCGGTTTAGTCAATTTTCAAAGGTAGGATTTTTTGGGGTAGGGAAGGCACTCTCTCTTGCAAGTTTTGGTCAAGCGTTGGCTGGTGCGACTTGCAAGAGTGTGTGCCTTTGGGGCGGATTAACTGGCACAGCAACTTAATTTTGATACGTCTTTTCCGAAAGTTATTGCTGCTAATTTTATACCTTCTCCCAAAGTCAAATAAGGGTAGAAACTGTCTGCTAAGTCTTTCACCATTATTCCGTATTTGATTGCCATACTTAATTGTTGTATGAGTTCTCCACCTTCGGGTGCGACTACTCTTGCACCTATAAGTTTGTCAGTTTCCGAGTTACGAATGAGTTTGATGAAACCCCTTGTGTCGTTGGCTGCTATGGCTCTCGGTACGTCTTTCAATTCCAATTTTGACACTTCAAACGGAATGCCTTTTGATTCTGCCTGTGCTTCATCTAAACCTGCCCCTGCAATTTGTGGGTCAGTAAACACCACCCAAGGTAAAGAAGAATAATCGGCTTTATTATCTGTTCCTGAGAACGCATTTTCAACGGCAATTTTACCTTCAAAAGCGGCTGTATAAACAAATGCAGGGGTGTTGGTTACGTCACCTGCTGCGTAAATGTTAGGTAGATTGGTTTCCATTTTTTCATTTACAGCGATATGTCCGCTTTTGGTGAGTTCCAAACCAATGTTATCTAACCCTAATTGGCTTGTATTGGCTTTTGTGCCTGTGGCAATTACTACCTTACCTTTTTCTATAATTTGCGTAAATGAACCGTCAGGACATTTACAGTGAATGATGGTTTCATTCGCTTGTTTCTCGAATTTCACGGCTCTGAAATTAGGTAAGATTTCAATGCCTTCTTTTCGCATTTGGGTTTCCAATGCTTCACTGATGTCTGGGGTTTGTGTCCGTAGAACACGGTCGGTAAATTCAATGATTCGGACTTTAACGCCTAAACGATTGTACGCCATTGCAATTTCCAAACCTATGTAACCTGCTCCCATAATGGTCAAGCTTTCGGGTTTTTCTTCCAAGTCGAAAAGGGAAACGTTGGTCAAGTAGTCAATTTTGTCCAATCCTTCAATAGTCGGAATGTTGGTCGTAGCTCCCGCAGCAATTAAAAATTTGAAGGCTTTGTATTCCTTGCCATCAACCAAAATGGTTTTGTTGTCTTTGAATTTTGCCCAACCTTTTAGCATAGTCAGGTTTTCAAAATCGCTTACCACATCCATATATTTTTTCTCTTGAAGTGTGGCTACTAATTTTTTCTTGTCTTTGATGATTTGAGCGAAATCAATATCAACTCCTTTTGGCTTGATGCCTTCAAAGTTGGAATGTGTAGCGTGATAAGCCGACTCGCCTGCACGAATAAGATTTTTAGAAGGCACACAACCCACGTTGACACAAGTACCGCCAAAGTCCAAACCACCGTTTACCATTAAGGTCGATAATCCTAAACTTTCGGCTTTGATTACTGCCGAAAATGCAGCCGAACCGCCACCGATAATGATTAAATCAAATTGATTAATTCCGCTGTTTCCATTATCAGGGATTTCACTTTTTACACGATAGTTTTTTGTGCCGTTGATGGTATTAATGATTTCTTCTTTGCTGGTTTTGGTAGGGTCAAAAGAACATTCGCAAGTAGCTTTTGGATAGCTCACATTAGCTTCTTTTACACCTTCATTTTTGGAAAGTAATTTTTCAATGCCTGTTGCACAATGGTCGCAGGTCATTCCTATGATGTCAAGTTTTATTATTTCTTTGTTCATAATGATTTCTCTTTTTGATTTTCCTTAATGATTTCGGCTTTATAGCCTGTCTGCTAATAACCTTGATGATAGCGTCAGGATTTGTTTTCTTTGGGTCGTATTGGATGGTTGCCAAATCGCCCGGATATTCCACTTTGTGTTCAATAATGCCGTCCACTTCTTTGAGGGCATTTGAAATATGGTTGGAACAACCTGCACAAGTCATTCCCGTGATTTTCAGTTGCAGGGTCTTACCTTCTTGCTGTGTTGTATTTGCTGTTTGTGCTTTATTGTCAGTCGGTTTGCAACATTGTGCATTGAGCTGAGCAATTCCAATTAGGAACAAAGCACTCAATAGAATTAAATTCTTTTTCATTGTGTAATTATTTAATTAAGTTCTTAAATACAAAAGGCAAAAAAATACTATTTCTTGCCAACCACTTTGTAACCTGTACCGTTGATGGCTTCTTCAATTTGAGCGATACTCACTTTGGTTTGGTCAAATTCTACTTTGGCAATCGCTTCTTCATAAATCGCATCTACCTTAACAATGCCTGGCAATTTGTTCACATCATTTTCTACGTGTGAAGCACAACCATTGCAAGTCATTCCTTTTACATCAAAAGTTACCGTTTGGATGTCAGAAGCATTGACGATTACAACTTCCTTGTTGTCGTTTGAAGGATAGAAAATGTGTGCATAGTTTGGAAAAGCGAGCATCAAGGCTGCAAACACGGTTACAATTCCCAAGAATGTTTTGGTCTGCATAAAGGGTTTTTTTTCGTCTTCTTCGCAATCACATTGGATTTCTTCGGCTGTTCGTGGTTTGAGTTTCTGATACCAAGCAAAGCCCAATACCAAAACGGTGATACCGATTAGATAAGGTCTTGCTGGTTCCATCCATGAAAAGGTAGATGCCACTCCTGAAGCTCCTGAAATAAGAGCCAATACAGGTGTAATGCAGCAAAGTGATGCTGCTACTGCCGAAAGCACACCCGCTCCGACAAGTCTGTTGTTTTTCTTGTTCATACTGTTTCCTTTTTTGAATTGTTTATGATGTGTTTAAAAAATGGACGAAGTAAAGTAAGTTGCTCTTGTTTCAAAGAGTAGAAAATGTTTTGTCCTTCTCTTCTACCTTCAATGACGTTTCCGTCTTTTAGTTTTCTGAGGTGTTGCGAAACGGCAGGGATGCTCATTCCGAGAATATCTGAAAGGTCGCAAGGACAAAGTTCGTTTTCTTCTTCTAAGAGAAATAAGATTTTTAACCTTACTTCGTTTCCTGCCAATGCTAAAAGTCCACTCAGTTGACTGAATGCCTTGTCGTTGGTTTGAAGTATTTCTCTACAATTGTCTATTTGAACCTTGTCGGCAAACACACGGATACACGATTGATTGTTTTCCATAATTTCCTTGTTTAGGATTTAATAACGCAGCAAAAATACAAATAGTTTTCTTATTTAAGCAAATACTTAATTATAGTTTTTAACAATTCTTCTTTGTCAGCGGTGGGTGATTTAGCTCTTTTGGTTTTTTAGCGTTGGCTTTGAGTGTCGGAAAAACCAAATGTGCTAAATGTGCGGTGGGTTTTTAGGGTGACGCACAACGGTTTACGGCTTTATGAAGTGCGGAAATTGAGAAGACAAAACTTTCAATTATCACTGAACAAAACAAAGCCATTTTTTCTTTCGCTAACTTAATGAAAAACTGCGAAAGAAAAATGGCTTTGTGGTTAAAAATGACCGAAGTTTAAACTTTGAGAAAAACTCCGCATTTCATAAAACCGATGTTATGCCACGTTAATTTTTAGATATAGACAATCAAAAAGATAAAAACTATATTTAAAATAAACTTAAAAATAGTTCCAATTTTTTCTTTATAAAACTTGTTATTTCCTTGTTTTATTCTAAAAATAACAATAGATAGGTATGCTATGAGTGCTATATTTATGATAAAAGGAATTAAAGATACAATTTTTAATTCCTCATTAAAAATTTCTTTTCTAAAGCAAAAATCAATTATATAACCAATCACAAATAAAACATTAACAACATCATTGATAGAGTTAAATCTATTTAAATTATTCGCTTCCATATAAACAATCTACAAAGTCATAAATCATTAAAGCTATACCTATGTAACCTAAATATCTTTTGCCAATAAGTTTTAATGCTCCAACCATTGTTTCAACAGTTCCCAAAGCTAAAGTATTTGTATATAAAGTTTTTATTCCTTGTATCCCTAAAGCAAAACTTGCACAACTTCTAACTCTATCCCAATCTATATCTGAATTAGTAGCATACTGATATTGATTATATGTTATAAATGATAATTCTATTAGTTGCTCGTCAGTTAAATATGAAATATTATGATGCTCTTCAGGTGAAAGACCTTCAAATCCATTATTTTCTTCTAAAAAGAGTATCATTTCTCTATGAAGTACTTTTCCATTTTCAAGTAATGGATTCAAAATCTCTTTAACTTCGTCATCTCTTAATTCGTGAATAATATCTTTTTTAAATTTAATTTCACTTAAAACCTCATTCAGAACCTCTTCTTTTAAAACAAGATTAGTTAAGTCTATTTCTACTTCTGTACTACCTTTTTTAAGATTAGTAGAAGTGACATTATTATTTATTTCTACTTCTCTGTCATCATTAGAACAAGATGTAAACATTGTAAATGCTGAAAGCATAATTAAAGCTAAAATTTTTTTAGTATGAATCATAATTTATTTTTATTAATTTGTTTATAGAAATTTTTATCTCATTCAGGTTATTGAATGGAATTTTTTAATTTAACCGACTAGTTTAACCTGATAGTAACCAATAAACTAGTCGGAAAATTCGGAAAGATCTTTTGTCTCTTCATTTTCATCTTTTTGTTTAATGTGGCATAACGTTTAGTATAAAAGAAGTAGGGCTGAAAATAAGCGATTACCTTTCGGATTATCCACAAGCCAAATCTTTTGCATTTTGTTTTATATTTTTATCCAAAAGCCAAATCAAAAGATTTGGCGACCTCGCAAATAAGCCTGAAACATTGGGTTTAGCACTTACTTGCCCTATTTTTTTTATACAGTGTTAGGCACAGTATCTCCTCAATATCTTTCATTTTCTGTGAGTGTTAAATCCGATAAGGAAATCAAATATATACAAGCTTCATAGAAACTTCCTTCGGTTGGCGACCATATTGTTACGGCTCGATATTTGGTCGGTGTTAACCCTTCTAAAATCCATTCAGAACCATCAAGTCCGATTGAATTCCTGCCTAAACTCATATTCCAAAAATCTGCATTCTCAATTAGTTTTTTGAATGTTAGCCATTCTTTTTTTGTAAGATTCTTTGTTTTTTCAACTTCGATTCTCCCAGGTTCGTAGCCACCTTTGCCATCCAAAATCTTATAATAAAGTATATAGTCGCCTTTCCTATTTTCTATTCTAAAGACCATAGGTTTGTCAAAAGTTCGCAACCAAGTAAATCTATAGACTTCTTTATCAACTATACGATTAAATAATAAAGGTTCCTTCATTGCGTAAAGTTGTTCGGAATACCAATCCACAATAAAACTATCATAAGTTCCTTCTTTTACTATTGGTTCAACCCTGAATCCTTTTTTTGTTTTTATCCAATTTTGTTCTACTTCCGGAAACATTTCTTTTGGAAAGTAAGATTGTCCGTATTCCGTTGGAACATTTAGGCTATCAACTTTGATTGTCGAGTCAACAAATTTGTCAATCGATTGACTAAATCCGATTTGAGTCAGAAATAATGTCAAAATTCCAATTGTTAATGTATGTCGCAAAGTTTTGTTCATATTGTGCCTAACATAGTTATATACGCCATAATATATTTTTCATCACGCATATAACACTATTGCGTTTATACTTTTTTATATTAACGAACACAATATAGTGAAATTAAGTTAATTTAACACTCTTATTATAACTCAATTACTCATCAAGCCATAAACCTCTCCAATTTCATTTTCCACTTTTCCCAATCGGGCATTTCTCTGCTTTGTAGGGCGAAGAAGGCTTTGGTGTGGTTTCTGTGAACTAGGTGGCATAGCTCGTGGATTATTACGTATTCTATGCAGGCTATGGGTGCTTTTACTAGCTCTGGATTAAGGATTATATTGCCAGAAGGCGTACAGCTTCCCCATCGTAACTTCATTTGTTTTACTTGAAGTTCTTTTGGCTCTACATCGTATTTTTTGAAGCGTTCTATCAAAGGTTTTGCATATTCAGCGAACTTTATTTTTGCTCGTTCTCTGTACCAATGATCTAGTAGCTTTTTTACGTTTTCAGGGTTTTTATTTTTTGTTTCAATAAGCAAGTTGCTCCCTTTATAAAATACTTCCTCTGCATCGCCTTCTTCTATCTTTAGTCGGTATTGTCTGCCTAGATAGTAGTGGGTTTCGCCAGACTTGTATAGGTATTCTATATTGCTTGGTTCAAAAGCTAGAAAGTATCGTTTTTGCTCTAAAATCCAAGAAGCACGCTTTTCTACTTTTTCAAATATTTTTTCACGACTTGCAT
>DATGSX010000039.1:0-10011 GCA_035302145.1 Flavobacteriaceae bacterium
AAGATAAAAAGCATGAGTGAAAAGGTTGAGTAAATTTTATTTGAAGTGATAAATTACTCGAAAAGCACTTAATTAATCTCAATAAAAAAGTGCTCCTTAAAATTTATTATAAAAAATGACTGATGAATATTGCGGGTTAAATGATTCATGGTCTACTATTAGATTAAACTTAGTATCCTCTTGATAATAAAACTTTGCTAAGGGTATTCTACTACCTTCAAATATTTTCACAAAATAATAGGAGCCATACATAGCAGAACCATCTGGCCTAGTAGAAAAAATACGCTTTTCCTTATCTTTCCAGCGATACATGGAATAAGTAGTATAATTATCTCGTATTTCCCAAATCTGTTTCTCTGGATTGAAAATATAGTAGTTGTACCAAATTGATTTCCCAGAAGCTCTAGGAACTCGAAAATCTAAATATCCGTCCTCATTAAAATCTTTAAAACTGAAGCCTATTTCTCCAAGACCAATTCCGTCTTTAATATCAGTGACACTGTTAAGTGCTTTTCCATTCTGATAAAAGTCAAGGTTTTAATTCCACCAAAATAGCCATCAATAGAGGAATCATAAGTTAATTCATCATCCCACACCACCTTCATTTTATAGTTCTCTGAAACTTTGTATTCCCCAGATTCACTAATCTTTAAATAGGAGTAATTTTCTCCTTTATAGTATTCAGCAGGCTTATCTTGCGCATGGTTAATTATTGGAGAAAGAAGTGTAAATATTAAAAGATAGATGGTGTTTTTAATCACTGATAAAAGGTTTTAGATTAGAGCTCCTAATATAAGACTTTCTAAAGTATTTTAACACTTTATGAACAACAATACTAAATCCCAATAGGATAATTTCAATTTTAAAGCACAGATTATAATAAGATTATCATCTCAGTTAGCAATCATTATCCACGATGCCGGACCCTGAGTGAAGTCGAAGGGTCATTTCTTATAATTCCTCCAATGTGTTTCATTTTTGCATGCAGCAGCTTTGTTTAAAGCATTATCCAAAATTATTAATCAAAGTTTCTTTCTTTTTTTCACTTCATCCTTGAATCTTTTCCTAGTATAATTAGCTCTGTCCCTCTGCAAAATATTGCATTAGGCATTATCAACATCCATTGTATTATCAGTATAATAATTGCCATCAGAATAAATTAAAACTAACACCCCGTCTATTTTAACATTTAAATCTTGCAATTGTGTGTGTGTGTATGTTTGAGTTAAATTATTAATTAAAACTTATGTTATTATGAAAAAGTTATTGTTTTTAGCTATTTTTGCTACAGCTGTCGGTTTTACAAGCGGAAATGCAGCGAGTCAACCAGGAGTTGATTGTGATCAAGTATTAATTGATGTTTATTATGATGAAATTGCCGCTGGTAATAGTGGCGCCTCACAAACTGCTGCAGATGCTTGGGCTGATTGCTGGATGGCTGGTGGAAACTCAAGTAATGAGGTAATAGTTAAACCTTAATTTACTATTAACTTGTAAAATTAATAATACTATAATCCCTTTTAAGTTTTAAAACCTTGAAAGGGATTATAAATAAAACATGAAAAAATGAAAAATATATTATTACTAACCTTTTCAATATTTCTGTCACAGCTCGGAATAGCTCAAAAACAATTTGGGAAAGTTACGTATAAAATAAATTCACCTGATGCAAAAGAGTTAGCAGATAAGTCAATAAAAAGAGAAATGTCTGAAGCTTCTAAATTATATATAGAACAAAGATTAAGAAGGGTGGTAACTACTTTGCCTTATGTTGAATTGGAACTATTTTTTTCTCCCTATGAAGCAGTTTTAAATGTGGATAATCATATGAAGAATGAAAATCAATTAGATATTAAAAGTGCTTTAGCTCGAACAGCCACAAATGGCACTTATTATAGCAATATAAAAGAAGACATATTTCTCCATGAAACCGTATCCTTTAGTGTACCATATTTAATTAAAACCCCATTTAATGAATTAGAGTGGGAAATACATGATGAAACAAAAGAAATACTTGGTTATACCTGTATAAAAGCTACTACCACGCTTGAATATCCGTTTAACGATTTCCCAACCACAGTATGGTTTGCTCCAGAACTACCCTTTCCTTTTGGACCGAAAGAATTCCGCGGTCTACCAGGACTAATTTTAGCTATGGAATTCAATCATTTTTACTTTTATGCTAATGCCATAGACTTGGATATTAAATCAATGAGAATTAAGAAACCATCCAAAGGTAGAGAAGTATCTCAAACAAAATATTTTGAAGAACTTAAAGAACACGACAGAGCTTTTCTAAAAAGTATTGGTGAAAAACGCGAGTAAATTCTCCTAGCTAGAACCATAATAAAACTCATTAATATTAATGCTTAGATAAATCATGAAAAACTTTATTTTATTACTTCCATTCCTTTTCGCAATTCACATGAGTTATGGACAAATACAATCAGGAAAAGTAACCTATAAAATAAACCCTCCCACTGTAGAAAAGTTAATCGATACTGCTAGTGTAGATGCTCCTGCCGAAGCTAAAAAATATGTAATCAAATTTTTAAATGATCGACTTAAAATAGTTCCATATCTAGAATTAGAATTACTTTTCAGTCCTTATGAATCTGTGCTTAATACTAACAATATCATGACCAATGATAACCAACTAGATTTAAAAGGTGCGTTAGGAACAACAAATACTGCTGGTGTGTATTATAATAATATTAAAAAGAACTTACATATCCATCAGTTGGAAAGTATGTCTAAGTTATTTCTTATTCAGTCAAATTATGATGATTTAGAATGGGAAATACACGATGAAATCAAAGAAATACAAGGATATACTTGCATTAAAGCTACTACAAATATTGTAGAACCTGCAAGGGATTTCCCCACAACGGTTTGGTTTGCACCGGATTTACCTTTTCCGTTTGGACCGAAAGAATTCCGTGGTTTACCTGGCTTGATTTTAGCAATGGAGTATAATAGTTTTTATTTTTATGCAATATCGATAGATCTGGATACTAGGCAAAGAAACATTAAAAGACCCTCAAAAGGAGAAGTCCTATCAAAAGAAGAGTTTAATAAAAAGCTTCTAAAATTCGAACAAAAAATAACTCCACTTAAACAATAATAAAAGCTAATATTATATAAAATAGGCTTTAGAAGTTTATTTTATAAATTCCAATATTTTTCAAGTATCACAAATACTAATTAACTTGCATAAACTTTTCTCCCAAATTAGACCTAAGTTGTATTTAGCAATATTACTGTTTTTTATAACTCCTAGTTTATCTGCTCAAAATATACAATTAGAAGGCGATATTAAAGATAGCATTCACAAGCCAATATTAGGTGCTAACATGATTGCAAAACCCTTACAAGAAGGCCAAAGTATTGCTTTTGCAATTAGCAACCATAACGGACGGTATAAACTACAACTAGCCAAAGATGTTCCCTATACCCTATCCATCACCTCTATTGGATACACCACAATTACCGATACCATACAACTAGCCAAATCCTTAGACAAGGATTTTATTATGCTGGCTAGCAAAGAGCAACTAGACGAAGTTGTGGTTCGCGCTAAGATGGCAATGATTGTGAAAAAAGACACCATCACCTATAGACCCGATACCTTTATCAGTGGCAACGAAAGGAAATTACGCGAGATGTTGGAAAAACTTCCTGGTGTAGAAGTTGACAGAGAAGGAAATGTAAAAGTGTATGGTAAAGAAGTTACCGATCTTTTGGTCGATGGAAAGTCTTTCTTTGGCGGAGATACCAAATTAGGAGTAAATAATATCCCCGCCGATGTAGTTGATGAAGTGGAAGTGATAGACGATTATCAAGAAGTGAGCTTTATGAAAGGCTTGCAACGAAGCGAACGCATGGCGATGAACATCAAACTAAAAGAAGGTAAAAATCGATTCTTATTTGGCGAAACCCAAGCTGGTGGGGGTACAGAAGATAGATATTATATTCATCCAACCATTTTCTATTACAGTCCAGAAACCACGCTGAATTTTATTGGGAGTTTAAACAATGTAAACGAAAGTCCGCTAAGCATGCAAGATGTAATGCGGTTTCGTGGTGGCTACTCAAGTTTTACCGATAGTCCAATAAACACCTTCGATTCCAATCTTTACCAATTCGCATCCAACCCTGATATTCTACATAAAAAAACTTTGTTTGGTGCTGCAAATATTACACATAAGCTTAGTAATAGCCTAAATATTGAAGCCTACTCTATCGTAAATCAACAGCGAAGCAATGCTTTAAATACAAGCGAAATAGTTTATCTAACCCAAGATAATCTTGTAGAAAACCGAGAAGATCTGCGAAAAAATAAAGGCTTAAGCACCATTAATAATATAAAACTGCGCTACCAACCCAATATGGCTACCGACGTTGCTTATACTATAGTAGCGGATTATACCGATGCCGACAACACACAAAATATTACTTCGCTATTGACCACTGAAGACAACAATATTTACACAAATAATAATCCAGATAACTTTGAAATTTCTCAAAACCTGCGATGGAGTATTCAACCTAAATATGAACACACCTCAGAGATAAATGCCAATCATAGTTTTAAAAAAGGTAATAGCCTAACCGATTGGGTGTTCGATAAACCTTTATTTTCAGATATTATTCCTTCGGTAGATGAAGGAGATGCGTACAATTTTTTACAAGATTATACTTCTACAACCCACACTGGACAAGTGGAGTATAAACATTATTGGGTGCTAAATAACACCAACCATTTATATCCTTTTGTTGGATTGCATTTTTATAATCAGTCTTACAAAACAACAGACTTTCAAGTTTTAAACGATGGTACAGAGAACAGCTTTTCTGATGCCGGTTTTAATAACGATTTAGACTATCAGTTGATCGACCCTTACCTTGGCTTTGAATATAAATTCATGCTTGGCAGTTTTATTTTTAAACCAGGAATTACCTACCATCAGTATTACTGGCAAGCCAAACAGTTTGGAGATAAACTTGTAGATAAAAATAAGGGCGTGTGGTTGCCAGTACTCAATGTAGAATTTGAAGTAAATTCCGTAAATAAAATTGTGTTGGATTACTCGATGAATTCCACTTTTAAAGATGCTGCAGAATATGCCAATCGCTATAGATTAAATAGTTTTAATCAGCTCTATCGTGGTAACATAGATTTAGAGAATGAAACCTATCACAGCAGTACTTTATATTATAGGAATACTAATATTTTAAATCGGATTTACTATAATCTTGGATTTTCTTATATCAAACGAGAGAAATCCATTAGAAATACTACTGTGTTAGAAGGAATAGATCAAATTAGTACTAGTGTTTATTCTAATTTACCTGAAAACAACTATAGTTTTAATGGAAGTTTCAGCAAGTCTTTTTCCGATTTCGTATTGGGAACTGGTGTAAATGCAGGATTATCCGATTACTCTCGCATAATCAATGAAGAACAAATAGATTATAAAAATCAGAATTTCTCTTATCGTTTGCAAGCAACCTATAGAAAGAAAAATGCGCCTTACGTACGACTTTTATGGACACAAAGATTTAACAATTCACAATCTGAAACATATAAAAGTAAATACCTAACTACCGAGCCATCAGTCGAGCTGGAATACAACTTTCTAAAAGATTTTGTGTTTAAGGCAGACTACACATACACCTATAGCAAGGAAAAAACCATCAATCAAAAAGAAACCTACCAACTAGCTGGTGCGTCGCTTTATTATAATAAAAGAAATAGTCTTTGGGGTTTTGAAATTCGTGCAGAAAATTTATTTGATTTAAATCATAAACGTATACACTCCATGGATCAATTTATGGTATATGACCAATGGGTGTATATTCAGCCACGGACGGTATTGTTTATTGTGTCGTATAAATTGTAGGGATATAATAATGATAAATATGACTCCCATTTCGACTACGCTCAATGTCCGACTTAGTTTTTGGACCCTGAGCGTGGTCGAAGGGTGTTTTTAAAACTCCTACTCATACCGTTTCCTACAAACCAAATAAAACACCGATGGGATAATAATCAAAGATAATAGCGTACAAATCAATAATCCACCTACAATCATAATCGCTAAGGGCTTTTGGATTTCTGAGCCCATGCTTTGTGATAATGCGGCAGGAAGTAATCCCATGGAACCCATCAATCCAATCATTACTATGGGGCGAATTCGGTTGTAAACTGCAGCGTGAATTGCGTCTCGGAATTCCATTCGATTTTGTAGGTTTTCTTTTATCATTTCTATCAGGATAATTCCATTGATGGTAGCTACACCAAAAAGAATGATAAATCCGATTCCAGCAGAGATTCCAAAGGTGGTGTCGGTTAGCCATAACGAAAGGAAACCACCGATAAATGCGAATAAAAATGTAACCGAAGAAATCAGTACGTCGGTAGTATTTCCGAAGTTTAGATACAGCAAAAATAGAATCAATAAAAGAGATACAGGTACCACGGTTGCCAATCTTTTTGTAGCTCTATCTTTGCTTTCAAACTCCCCTGCCCATATCATTTTATTATAGCTTGGTAAATTCACTTCTGCTGCCACTTTTTCTCTGGCTTCGGCTATAGTAGAGCCTAAATCTCGTCCTTCAATGCTGAATCCTATACCTATATATCGACTGTTTCCTTCGCGGTAAATAAACGCTGGACCTGTGTGATAATCTATAGTGGCAATTTCTTTTAAAGGAACTTTTCCGCCTTGTAGCGTTGGTACAAGAATTTCACCTATGGTTTCGGCTGATTCACGGAATTCTTCTTTGTATCGTAATTGAATGTCAAATACTCTTTCGTTTTCATAAAACTGCGAAGCGGCTTGTCCGCCAATCGCCATTTCAATAATGCTTTGCGCATCGGAAGTAGTTACACCGTATCTTGCGAGTTTGTGATCGTGTAATTGGATGCGAAGTTCTGGAAGGCCGATGTTTTTATAAATATTCAGATCGGTTATTCCTTCCACATCTTTAATGCTAGTAGCTACTTGTGAAGCAGCATCTTCTAACTGGAATAAATCCTCGCCAAAGATTTTAATCACCAAGGCACTTTTTACTCCAGCTACATATTCCTCTACATTGTCCTGAATAGGTTGCGAAAAACCAAATCCAATCCCAGGATACGCTTCTGTTTTTTCTCGTAATTCTTGTAGAATATCCTCTTGCGATACCTTTCTACTCCATTCTTTTTCAGGTTTTAACTCGATATGAAATTCAATATTAAAAAAGCCAGTAGGATCGGTTCCATCATTTGGCCTTCCTGTTTGGGTCAAGATAAAATCTACCTCTTCTATACTTCTTATATCTTCTTTAATATCCTCTGATAATCTTACCGACTCTTTTAAATTAACGCTATTGGGCAATGTAGCTCGCACATAAATGGCGCCTTCATTTAGGCTAGGTAAAAACTCCGAGCCATAATTAGAAAATTTAATACCGCATACAACCAATAGGATAACAAATCCACCGATTACCCATCGCATATGCTTGAACGTCCATAAATAGAGCTTATACAAGTTATCTCTAAAAAATATCGTTACAGCATTTTCTTTTTCAGAAACCCCTTTTTGAAGCAATATTTTGCACATAGCTGGCACGTAGGTCAAGCTTAAAAGCAATGCACCAACTAAGGCATAACCAAGTGTGTAAGCTAAGGGTGAAAACATTTTCCCTTCTACTTTTTGGAAAGAGAAAATCGGCATCAGTGCTACAATCAAAATGAATAATGCAAAGAAAATAGGTGTAGCTACTTTTCCTACTGCTTGACGAATTACACCTAGCTTAGAGCTTTTAATAAACCGTTCTACGCCCAATTCTTTAGAGCGTTGTTGCAAGGAAACAAAAACTTGCTCCACAATTACCAACGTACCTTTTAACAAGAGTCCAAAGTCTAACGCCCCCATGGAAATCAAGTTGGCAGGTAAGCCTTGGATTCGCAAGGCAGTAATGGCAAATAAGAAAGAAAGTGGAATGACCGAAGCAACTATCAACGTGGTGCGCCAGTTATACAGGAAAATAAACACGATTAAAGATACCAGTATCACTCCCGTTACCAGATTAAAAGTTACCGTACTAACCGTAGTCTCTACCAAGTCTGTGCGGTCTATAAACGGTTTTATCTTTACGTTATTTGGTAAGATTCTTTCGTTTAATTCTTCTATGCGGTCTTTTAAATTTGCGATTACCACATTTGGATTTTCCCCTCGCAACATGACAACAATTCCCTGCACGGCATCGGGATTATCGTCTAAACTCACATGTCCTAATCGGGGTTTTGCTCCGATGTGAACTTCTGCTACGTGTTTAATTAGAATGGGCGCATTTCCTTTTACATCGATTAGAATGTTTTCAATATCTTCTAGACTATCTAACAACCCTACACCACGTACTACATAAGCCTGGCTACCTTTGTCTATAATATCTCCTCCCACATTTACATTGCTTCGCGAAACTGCTTCGTAAACCTCTAATGGGGATAAGCCATAATGTTTAAGCTGGATAGGATTTATTTCTATCTGGTATATTTTTTCTTCGCCTCCAAAGCTTACAATATCGGCCACTCCAGGTACAGAAAGCAATTCTCGTTCTACTACCCATTCTTGAATAGCTGCCACTTCGCCTATCGGCAAATCGCTTTCTAGGATATATCTAAATATCTCGCCTGTTGCACCCGATGGTGGCTCTATCTCGGCATCTGCGCCTTCGGGTAAATCGATGTTTTGTAAACGATTGGAAGCGTATTGTTGGGCATAAAAATCATCGGCTTTTTCGTCGAATAATACCGTTACCACACTCAATCCAAATAAGGAAGTAGAGCGTACGTCGGTTTTTCCAGGAATCGTATTCATCTCCTTCATCATCGGCAGGGTAATGAATTTCTCTACCTCCTCTGCACTTCGTCCAGGCCATTGGGTAATAATTCGTGCACGGGTGTTGGTAACATCTGGGAAGGCCTCGATAGGAATTTTCATGTAACTATTGACCCCAGTTACGAGCAACACAGCTGTTAAGAAGAAAACAAACGTACTGTTCTTTAAAGAAAAAGCAACAAGGTTGTTTACAAATTTTCGCATACGTTTAGTCTTATTCGTTTAATTGGTTATAGAGCAATAATTGGTTTTTTACGACATACTTCTCAGAATCAATCGCATCTCCACGGAAATAAGTGAAGTCTGGATTTTGTGACACTGGCGCGATTTCTAGCACCTGAAAATCGCAAGCATCCTTATATAGAACAATCTTATAGCTGTTATCGTCGAATATGACCGCATTGGTTTCTACCGCATGAACCATCTCGCTGGATTCACTTTCTAGCCATACATCGACCAAAGAACCTGGGATTAATTTTTGTTCGCTATTCTCCATTGGAATTCTGGCTTTTAATACTTGTTCTTCTGCATCGAACACCTGAGCAATAGACGCAACTTTTCCGCTAAATTCCTTTCCAGCATAGGTTATGGATTCTATTTTAGCTTCATCACCCACTTTCACTTTTGCCACATCGCTAGCATAAACATTGGCCACGACCCAAACGGATTCTAAATTGGAAATCACAAACAAGGGATCGGATTCCGCTGGAATTTGCTGTCCGGGATTGATGTTTTTTTCAATTATAAATCCTGTAGCGGGTGCTTTTATTTGAAAAACTCCTTGTCGGGATGTAGCACTGTATAAAGAAAGGGTTTCAGTCATAGCAGCGATATCATTTTCTAATTGCTCCACTTCCGCTTCCTTCTCTAAAAGTTCCGATTTGGAAGAAAATCCATTATCGTATCGACTTTGCACTTTCTCTAATTCGTGTTTGGCCAATATTAAATTTGATTTATTCCGTTTTTGCTCATTTTGCATAGCAGTTAGCTCAGCACTTCGCACCTCTGCCAGCACCTGTCCCTTGGTAACCAAATCGCCAAGAGAGAAGTTGGTGTTTATAATCTGACCACCCACCATGCTCATAAACGGAACCACCGCATCGGGATTGGCTTCTACCCTACC